>JAUHYN010000235.1 GCA_030426505.1 bacterium
TGGTACGTGATGCTCGCGGCCGGCGCGAACGTCTGCACGAAGCGGTCGGTGAACGAAGCCGCGAGGAGCGGCGTCAGCTCGAACTTCCCGTCGACGAGGAACGCCTTGCGCTGGACGGCGTAGATCGTCTCCTCTTCGTCCGCGATGCGGGCGAAGGGCGCGTCGTCCTCTTCTTCCGTCCCGTCGTCCGCGGCGGTGACCGCGGCGGCGTCACCTTCGGCGGCGCCGTCGGCCGGGGTGAGCGGATCGACCTCTTCGGTCTCCTCACCGTCCTGCGCGAACGCGAGCGTCGGGACGGCGACCGCCGCCGACAGTACGAGTGCCATGGTCCTGAGCGCGCGCATCATTCGTCCCCTCCGAACGCGAACTGAACGCCGGCCTGGAAGTGGAGGTTGAAGGTCATGCCGCCGACCTCGCTGCCCTCGGTCGTGTAGCTCGCCGGGTCCGGATAGAAGTAGTCGCGGAACTCGAGGCGCAGCGCGACGAGGCGACTGAAGTAGAACCGCAGCCCGAGGCCGAAGTTGAACATCGGCCCCACCGCCGTCTCGTGCGAGACGTTGGCGTTCGGGTCGCCGGAGAAGCCACCGCTCTTGCGGCGCGTACCGGCCACGCCGCCGCCCGCCACGAAGAACAGGTCGAACGACGGGTCGAGCTCCGAAGCGAACGAGATCTTGCCGTAGACCGGGACGAACATGATGTCCGCGCCCGCCGTCCACTGCAGTTGGAACTGATCCGACAGCTCCGGCTCCGAGCCGAAGTTGCGGCGGATCTCGTCCATGATGCTCGTCTCACTCCCGAAGAAGTAGCCACCGTGGACCTCGACGCCGAGCAAGTCGGAGAAGTTGTATTGGTAGGCACCCATCACGCCGATGGACTCGACGAATTTCGTCACCATCGACGTCGAGAAGAACAGCGACGTCTGATGGCGACCGGCCATACCGAACCGTTTGTCGACGAGGACCGGCAACAACGCCGGGTCCTCACCGCCTTGGAGCGCGAACGCTTCCGCGGCGGGAGCTAAGCACGCCGCGCCGGCGAGGAAGCCGACGAGGAGTGACCGAGTCGTTTTGCTGGGCCTCTTGAACATCATGTTCCTGATATCGCGCACCAAATCGCGATTCGGGTGTGCGGCTACCATGCGCCCGACAGGGTGACAACAGTGGCGTTCCCATTCCGCCAGTTAACCGACTGGGGGTTCCGCCGAGCGGAGCGGATCGACGGGGCGCGGCGGGGCTCAGTCGAGGTGGGTCATTCCGTAGATGACGCGGTACGGCCCGGTGTTGTCGACCCGGTGGTACCCGCGGTTCGTCGTCCCCTCGATGATGATCAGGTTGAGCATGTCGTCCGTGACGGGGTCGGTCGCGGCGACGCCGGTCGGCCCGAACGGGGCGAGGTGATCCCAGTCGTACGTCGGGACCGGCACGCCGTTCACCATGCTGCGGACGCCCATCGGCGAGATCCGCGCGATGCTCGATCCGGTCGCGACGTAGTAGCTGCCGTCGGCGCCGCGCGCGAGCGCGGAGATGCCCGCGACCTCCGTCGCGAAGTCGGCGATCGGCGCGGACATGTCCGGGTCGTACTGGAGGATCTTTCGCGTGGTCGTCTCGCCCGCGAGGAACGTGTCGTTCGGGCCGGGCGCGAGGCCGTCGAAGCGGAGCGTCGGATCGGTCGGCACCAACGATCGGACGTACGTGCCGTCCTCTTCGTAGATCACGAAGCGCACGGTGGGCGTGCGCCCGGTCCGCGAGTCGAGGACGACCACGCGCCCGTCGTCGAGCTGCGCCATACCGTAAGCCGACGACGAGTCCATGAACGCCGTGCCCTCGTCGTCGGTCTCGAAGGTCCCGAGGAGCACGTTCTCGCCCGTGAGCTGAAAGCGCTTGAGCGACTGCGGCGTGGTCCCGAGGTCCTGGACGAGCAGCTCGCCGTTCCTCAGGAGGATCATGTCGTTCGGGCGCCGCACGAACGAGTCGCCGTTGAGGAAGCGCCCCATGTCGAAGTTGACGCTCGTCGCGGGGAGGCCGTCGGAGGCGACGGCGTAGACCGAAGTCGACGTGCCGAACAGGAGGTTGCCTTCGATCGTGACCGACGCGCGCGCCTCGACCGTCGGTCCGCCGGTCGCGCTCGCTCGGAGTACGATCTCGAACGTCGTCGTGGCGAACCACGTGGGGACGTCGGTGACGACGAACGAGACGAGGCCGGTCGCGTCCACGGAGAGATCGAAGGTCACGTCGGTCAGGACGAGCGGCGGGAGCCCCTCGCGACGCGTGGCGACGACCGCGTCCGTCGGCGCGGAGAACTCGAGCGTCGCGCCGCCGTCGTTCTCGATCTCGGGCTCGAACGTCACCGGCGCGCGCACCACCGTGCGCGCCACGGAGGGGGTCAGCGCGGTGATACAGTATGGGGCGCCGCCGCAGGACTCTTCGCCGCCGTCGCGCGGCGGTTCACCGCCGTCGCGTTCGGACTCCACGCCGCCGTCGCGATCGGGATCGGCGCCGCCGTCGCGCGGGGCGTCCGTGCCGCCGTCCCTCGGGACGTTCGGGCCGGAGTCCCGTTCGTTGACGATGATCTCCTGTCCGCAAGCCGAGACGAGGAACAAGAGGATGGGGAGCACTCGGCGGCCCATGCGGTGATATACGACGAATGGGCACGCATCTGTCCATGGTTCGATGAGCGGAAATCCCAAGAGCGCCGGCGCGCACAACGACAAGAAGCGACGCGGCCGACGCCGACGGCGCACGAAAGCCACCGCTCCCCTCGAAAAGAAGGCGGTGCTGGATCTGACGCGCCCGTCCGACGAGCAGCTCAGTACAGAAGAACTCGAAGAGGTTCAGGTCCACCTTCGGTTCCTGAATCGATTCAAGCGATCGCTGCGACTGTCGCTCAACGCGACCGAGGACCTGATCGTCAACGGCGTCCGGCCGCCCAGCGAGCGCGGCGTCGTGAAGCACCTCTTCCAGAAGGTCGACCGGCAGATCGTGGACCAGGCGCTCGCGCGCGCGCCGCTGTCGACCGACAAGGCCCTCCGCGCCGCCTTCCTCGCGGGCGTGGTCCGGCTGCTCCCCACGCACGCGACCCTGCTCGCGTACCTCGACGCGATCCGCGAGACCGCCGACCGCCGCGACGCCGCGCGCGCATTCGCGCTCACCGTGGATCGGATGCAGTTCGACGAGGCCTCGAGCGCGGAGCTCGCCGAGATCGTCGCGCTGGTCGAGCGCACGTTCGACGGCGCGGATCGGATCCGCGCGTACCTCGGCCTGCTCGCTGCGAAGACCTTCCGCGCCGCGTGGACGACCGCACGTGAGGAGGTCGATCCGAAGATCGTCCAAGCGATCGCGCCGCTCGAAGCGGCCTACGACGTCGTCGCGCACGAGGTGCCGCTCGCCGAGGAAGAGACCGCGCGAGCGCGGCTCGTGGCGCGCGGGATCGAGGCGTGGCTCGACGCGCCGCCCGCGATCCTCGCGAGCTACCCGGACGCGATCCGCGCGCGCCTCGCGAAGGCGGCGCTCGACCTCGCGGCGAAGGCGCCGTCCGACAACCTCGTCCGCCTGATCGGGACGCTCGATCCGAAGAGCGACGTCTACCGCGAGACGGCGATGCGCTACGCGTCGCGCCTCGCGCGCGGAGGCCAGGCCGCGCAGGCCGCGAAGGTGTTGAAGCCCGTCGCCGCGGCGCACCCGAAGGACACCGAGGTCACGCGCGTCGCCGAAGCGCTGTCGTGGCCGATCGTCGGACCGCTCGCGATCGAGCCCGGGCGTGGTCGACTCCGCCGCGCCTATTCACTGAAGGGCGGCTGGTTCGGTTGGGCGCGCACGGCCCCGGCCGCGGACGCCGCGCGGCTCGCGGCGGAGACGCGCCTGAACCTCGATCTCCTCGTCCCGGGCGTGGCGACCGTGTTCGAGCACGGCCTCGCCGACGACGGTACGGCGTTCGTCTTCTCCGTCGCGCCCGGTTATCCGCTCTCGGAGGAACGCCGGGCGCCGAAGCTGGAGCGCGCCCTCGCGCGAACGGATCTCGCCGTCCGCACGATGCGGACGTTGTCGGCGTTCGGCATCGAGTTGCCCGACGTGGATCCGCGCCGCTTCGTGGTGTGGAAGGACCAGGTCGCGCTGGTGGACCTCCACGGATCACGCGCGAGCGATCCGGAGCGCGCGGCGCTCACGAACGCACCTCATGCGCGCGCGATCGCGCGAGCGCTCTGTACGCAGGACGGCGCGCTGCGGACCGACCTCCCCGCGAGCCTCGCGCGGCGGTTGGAGTCGAATACGCCGCTGTTCCTCCTGGTGCGCGCACTGGCAGAAGTCACCGTCGGGCCTTGATCAGACGCGATCAGCGGTCCTTTGATGACCCGTCGACGTGCTCCTTCGCCTGAGACATCGCGCGCTCGCGACGCTCGATCGCTTCGTCGAGCCGCACGTGCTCCGCACGGAGCCGGAGCTGTCCGCGCGGAACCGGCTGGTCGCGATGAGCGCCTTCGCGTTGGTGCTCGCGTCCGCCGCGTTCGTCGTCACGCTGGTCGTCCTCACGCACGAGTTCGGCCGCATCGCGCGCCTGATCGCGGTCGGCGTCCCGCTGTACGCGTTCGGGCTCGTGCTGCTGCGCGCGTCGAGTCGCTCCACGCTTTCGGGGGCGTGGCTGTGCGGCGTGATGATGTTCATCCTCGGCGGCGTCGAGTTCTACAGCGGCGGCTTTCACGCCGCGGTGCTGCCGTGGCTGTTGATCGTCCTCGTCCTCGCGACGCTGCTCGTGGGTCACGCGTTCGCCGCGATCTGCGCGCTGCTCCTGATCTCGGGCCAGGCCGGCCTCTTCGCGCTCGCGCGAAGTGACTACGCGTTCCCGGTCGACGCCTCTCCGGATCAGCCGGTCGTCGTCCTGACCTCGACGTCGATCGCGCTGGGGATCGGTGTCGTCGTCGCGTGGCTCGACGACGCGTCGCGCACGAAGACCAAGCACGCCCTCACGAAGACCCTCGCGAAGCTCCGCAAGGTGAACGACGAGCTCCGCGTGGCCTCCGAGAACGCGAACTCCGCGAACGCCGCGAAGATGCAGTTCGTCGCGAACATCAGCCACGAGCTCCGCACGCCCATGAACGGCGTGATCGGCATGACCGACCTCCTCCTCGACTCCGAGCTCGCCGCCGAACAGCGCGACTACGCCGAGACGATCCGCACGTCGGCCGGCTCGCTGCTCGCCATCATCGACGACGTCCTCGACTTCTCGAAGCTCGAGTTCGCGAAGCTGGAGTTGGAGGTCGCGGAGTTCGATCTGGAGGCGCTCCTCGAGGAGGCGATCGCGATCGTCGGCGCCGACGCGTACGAGCGCGGCCTCGAGTTGTCGCTGCACCTCGCGAGCGATCTCGCGCTGGACGCGGTGGGCGACCAGAACCGCCTGCGTCAGGTGCTCCTGAACCTCCTCAACAACGCGATCAAGTTCACCGACGCCGGCGAGGTCTCGCTGTTCGTGGCGCGCGCGAGTGACGACGACGAGACGTGCGCCGTCCGTTTCGAGGTCCGCGACACCGGCTGCGGGATCGATCCGGAGCGCCTCCCGCTCGTCTTCGATTCGTTCTACCAGACGGACAGCAGCCGGACGCGGACACACGGCGGTGCGGGCCTCGGGCTCGCGATCTCGAAGCACCTCGTCGACCTCATGGGCGGGACGCTCGTCGCCGACAGCACCGTGGGGGAAGGGAGCCGCTTCTCCTTCGAGATCGATCTCTTCCCGGACGCCGCGTACGCGGAGTACGAGGATCGCTCGCGCACGCTCCAAGGGCTGCGCGTCCTCGGCCTGGTCAGTCGCGGACACCCGTGGGCGGCGCGCGCACTCGAGCTGATGCTCGCGCGCGCGGGGATCGCGATCGCGATGGTCGACGAGGCGTCCGCGATCCCGGCGAAGCTCCTCGAAGCCGACGCCGAAGGCTTCCCGTTCCGCGTGGTGATGGTCGACGCCGATCGCGACGCCGGGCTCGACATCCCGAACGAGATCTTCGACCTCGGGTTGGAGACGCCGCCGTCGTTCGTGCTCGTCACGGAGCCACGCGCGCGCAGAGTGCGTGAGCGCGCGACCGAGCGCGGCTACCTCAACTCGGTCACGAAGCCCCTGCGTCGCGCGCACGTGATGGCGTGTGTCGCCGCCGCGCTCCGCCGCGGTCCGCAAGAGTTCGACGACACCGCGACGCTCGAAGAGACACCGCCGAAGCGCGCCCGCGTCCTGGTGGCGGAGGACAACGACATCAACCGCCGCCTCGCGCTCCTGATGCTCGAGAAGCTGGGCTACACGGCGGACGCAGTGGAGGACGGTCAGGCCGTGATCGACGCGTGCCAACGCGAGCGCTACGACGCGATCCTCATGGACCTGCAGATGCCGGTCCTCGACGGCTTCGACACGACGGCGGCGATCCGCGCGCTGCGCTCGGAGGCGCGACACACGACGATCATCGCGATGTCCGCGAACGCGCGGTCGGTGGATCGGCGACGCTGCCTCGACGCGGGCATGAACGCGTTCCTCCCGAAGCCCGTCGGCCTCGATCAACTCGAGCAGACGTTGGCGCAGTGGATCTTCGGCTCGGTGCCCGTCCCGTGGGCGAAGCCGGACACGCCGATCCCGCTCCCGAACGAGACGCTCGACCGCGCGCTCCTCGACAGCCTCCGCGCGTTGGCCGGCGATCGCGAGGAGCTGTTCCGCGAGCTGATCGAAGCGTTCCTGGGCGACGCGCCGGAAGCGCTGGCCTCGATGAAGGCGTCGATCGAGCGAGGCGCATTCGGCGCGCTCGCGGACGAAGCGCACCGGTTGAAGTCGAGCAGCGGGAACCTCGGTGCGCAGCGCATGGCGGCGTTGCTCGTTCGCCTCGAGCAATCGGCGGAGTCGAAGGACGTCGAGCGCGCGAGTGTGTTGCTGGACCAGGTCGCGGCGGAGCAGGAGCGCGCGGCCGGAGAGCTCGACGACTACCTCAAGGGGATCGTCGGTTCGGCGTCGACCGGCGACGTTCGCGCTTGAGGGCGTGCGCGGCGCTCTGCGAGCGCGGCAGGTTGTCGACGGCGAGGAGCCCCCAGCCGTCGTCGCCGGCGTAGGACAGCGAGACGAGGCGCCACTCGGCCCAGTGGCCGTGCCGCTCGCGACGGACCATGGCGCGGATCTGATCGCCGGCCGAGAACGGGCCGACGGGCCCGTGCGCCGCGAAGACGCGCATCGCGCCGTCCTTCATCTTCAGCCGAATCACGGCGGCGTCGTCGGGCGCGCGATAGCGAACGGCGTCGATGCGGCCGCGGATGATCTCGAGCTCGCCTGCGTCGTCTTGGAGGCGGCCGACCAGCGTGCGGATCAACGGAGAGAGATCGGTGTAGCCGGAGCGGCGGGCCTCGTCCTCGACGAGCATCGCAGCGGCGGTGGCGGCGTCGTCGTCGTATCCAGCGAGGATGCGGACGAGGCGGAGGCCCGCGCCCTTCGCGTACAGCTCGTCGGCGTAGCTCTTCCGGGGCGCGAGGCGCGCGGCGAGGTAGAGGCGCACGGCCTCGACGGAGCCGCCGTTCTCCTCGGCCGCGAGGCCGGCGTTGAAGAGCCGACGGGGGGACCACACGGTCGTGCCGCTGGTCGGGGCGGCGCGCACGAGGGTCGGGGACGCCTCGGCGACTTGGGCGAGCGCCAGCGTGGCGCACACGATGGAGAGGAGGAGCCGGGGCACGCCGCGATTCATTTCAAGAGCCGCGCCGTTCTTCGCGGCAGCGCAATCCGCGTCGAGTGGGACGTCCGTCCGGAGATCGAGATCCGGCCCGAGACGGGACCCTCGGGATTCGGCCGAAAAGCGGTTTGATTCCGGATCGTTGAGCGAATCCGAAGAATTCGGAGATTTTTCTCCGACATGTGGCGCCAGGTCGCCTCGGTCGATGCGCGGACCAAGGATCGGCGACGAGGCGAGTACAAGGGAGGCCGTGTCGGCGTCGAGTCACGGGGGAGGCTCCGGTTCGAGGGACGCCCCGCTTTCTCCTGGAAAAATGACTCACGGTTCGGAATCATCCGACCCCCGCGACGCGATGAGTCGATCGAGTGACACCGGTGCGCCGAGCTTCGAAGGGCGCGTGCTCCAGGATCGTTGGGACGTCGGTCCGCGGATCGGCGCGGGCGGGATGGCGACGGTCTACGCCGGGACGGACCGCCGCCTCGGTCGGCCGGTCGCGTGCAAGATCCTCCACCCGCACATCGCCGAGATCCCGGAGGCGCGCGAGCGGCTCGCGCGAGAGGCCCGCGCGATCGCGCAGCTCAAACACGAGAACGTGATCGAGGTGTACGACTACTCGATCGAGGATCCGCACTGCACGTGGCTCGTCACCGAGCTGATCGACGGCGGCACGCTGCGCCAGTTCCAGGACCGACACGACAAGCCGATGCCGGAGGTCGCGGTGATGATCGCGACCGAGGTCGTGCGCGCGCTGCGCGCGGCACACGAGGTCGGCGTCATCCACCGCGACGTGAAGCCGGACAACATCCTCATCGGCAAGACCGGGCGCCCCAAGCTCTCGGACTTCGGCATCGCGAAGGTGTTGAACGAGTCGAAGATGACGATGACCGGCAACCTCGTCGGTTCGCCGAGCTACATGTCACCCGAGCAGGCGGACGGCCTGCACACCGATCACCGCACGGATCTCTACAGCGTCGGCATCCTCCTCTACCGGCTCGTGACCGGGACGCTCCCGTTCCGCGGCGCGTCGCCGCTGGAGACCATCCGCATGGTGTCGCGCGGCGTGTACACGGACCCAGCGGATCTCGCGCCGCAGAGCGCGGGCGCGATCGCGGGCATCATCCGGCGCGCACTGACCGTGGAGATCGACGAGCGCTACCAGTCTGCGGACGAGATGCTCGCGGACCTCGTGCAGGTGCTCCAGGACGCTGGCCTCTCCGCGACCTCCGAGGAGCTGCCGAAGTACTTCGCCGATCCGACCGGCTACGAAGCGAGCTTGCGACCGAAGCTCGCGAGCGAGCTCGAAGTACGCGGCAAGGCGTTGCTCGAGGCCGGCGAAGAGGGGCGCGCCGTGGACTGCTTCAACCGGGCGCTCACGTTGAGCGAGGGGAGCCAGCGGACGTTCGATCTCGTGGAGCAGCTGTCGAAGCGGAGCAAGCGACACCGCATGCGCCGCGCGCTGTGGACGGCGGGCGTCGCGGTGGGGGCGGCGGCGATGGTCGCGGGCGCCGTCGTGGCGATCGACTTGCTCTCGACGGAGCGACACGGGCCCGCGATCGCTTCGACCAAGTCGGAGCCGGACGTGCGCATCGAAGCGCTCGCGCCGCCGCTCGAAGTGGAGCGCGCGGCCCCCGAAGGTCCGACGGACGCGATCGCGAACGCGGGCGAAGAGACGGCGGTCGCGGAGGAGACCACGGAGCCGGAGGGCGCGGCCGAGAAGGCGCGTCCGGAGGTGAGTAGCGAGAAGGACGAGCGCGCCGAGCGCGACGCGAACGAGCGCACGCGGCGACGGATACGGCGCGCGCCACCGCCCCCCGAGAAGACCGAAGCGCCGAAGCGCGCGGAGCCCCCGCCGGTCGAGCCCGCCGAGCCCGCACCGTCCTCGAAGGTCGGGACGCTCCACGTCGGTTCGAAGATGTGGGTCGATCTGTACATCGACGGGCGCCGCGTCGGACGCGTGCCAGACGTGACGCGCTATCCGC
>JAUHYN010001386.1 GCA_030426505.1 bacterium
GACGACCCGGACGGCGCGACGCGCACGCTGTCGACTTCGCGGACCACCGTCGCGGACCACACCGGCCGCCTCGTCGCGCAGGTGATCGTGCTGAACGACATCACGGCGCACCGCAACGCCGAGCGCGCGCTCGCTCGCGCGAAGCTCGGGGCCGAAGCGGCGACCCACGCCAAGAGCACCTTCCTCGCGAACATGTCGCACGAGATCCGCACGCCCGTGAACGGCATCATGGGCATGGCGCAGCTCCTCGAGGACACGCCGCTGTCGCGCGCGCAGCTCGAGTACGCGCGGACCATCCACACCAGCTCCCGCGCGCTCCTCACCATCCTCAACGACATCCTCGACTTCTCGAAGATCGAAGCGGGGCGACTCGAGTTGCGGCGCGAGCCGTTCGAGCTGCGGACGATGCTCGACCAGGTCGTCCTCCTCGCGAGCGTGCGCGCGTTCGAACAAGGCCTCGAGCTCGTCGCCTTCGCGGACCCGGACGTGCCCGATCACCTGGTCGGCGACGCGGGGCGCGTACGTCAGGTGCTCACGAACCTCGTCGGCAACGCCGTGAAGTTCACGAGCGAGGGGAGCGTCACGGTGCGCATCGCGCTCGATGCGCTGACCGACAAGACGGCGACGTTGAGGGTCGCGGTCACCGACACCGGCCCCGGCATCGCGCCGGACCGGCAGAAGCAGCTGTTCAAGTCGTTCTCCCAGCTCGATCCGTCGACGACGCGCGAGTTCGGCGGGACGGGGCTGGGCCTCGCGATCTCGAAGCAGCTCGTCCACCTCATGAACGGGCAGATCGGGATCATCTCGAAGCCCGGGGAGGGCGCGACGTTCTGGTTCTCGATCCCGCTCGAGCGCGCGCAGCCGGAGCACGCGCGGGCGAAGGTACTCCAGGGCCGCCGCGTCCTCGTGCTGGACGACGCGGCGACGTCCCGCGAGATGCTGGCGAGGCTCCTCGCGGGTCGGGGCGCCGTCGTCTCACCCGCCGAGTCGTTCCCCTCCGCGCGCGCGCTCCTCGCCGAGCAGGTCTTCGACGTGGTGATCGTCGACCAGACGTTGCCCGAGGACTCGTCGGCCATCCTCGATGCGGTCCGCGCTTCGCCTTCGCGCGCGGCGCGGACGGTGTTGCTCACGGCGTCGGCGCACGCCGCGTCCGACGATCAGCCGTACGACGCCCTCGTCGCGAAGCCCGTGCGCGAGGCACACCTCGAGCGCGCGGTCCGCGGCGTCGTGGACACGCCCCTCGAGGGCTCGCCGCATCCGGAACCCGAGCGCGCGACGCGAGTCCTCCTCGTCGAGGACAACCCGATCAACCAGCGCGTCGCGATGCGGATGCTCGACAAGCTCGGCTACGCGGCGAAGGCGGTGGCCAACGGCGAGGAGTGCCTCGGCGCGCTCGCGGCGGACGCGTTCGACCTCGTGTTGATGGACGTCCACATGCCGAAGAAGGACGGCTACCAGACCACGCGCGAGATCCGCGCGCTCGACGACGCGCGGGCGCGGATGCCGATCATCGCGATGACGGCGAACGCGATGAAGGGCGATCGCGAGCGCTGCCTCGCGGCTGGGATGAACGACTACATCGCGAAGCCGATCGACCTCGAGACGCTGGGGCGGACGCTGCGGCCGTGGCGCGAGCGGCTACTTGAAGAAGTGGCGCTTCACGATGTTGAGGAAGTCGCTGGAGAAGCTCTCCATCTCGGACGTGAGCACGCGGATGCGGGACAGGAAGAAGTTGTAGGCGATGACGGCCGGGATCGCGGCGGCGAGGCCGGCGGCGGTCGCGATCAGCGCCTCTGAGATGCCGGGGGCGACGGTCGCGAGGTTCGCGCTGCCCATCCGGCCGATGTCCTGGAACGCCTTCATGATGCCCCACACCGTGCCGAACAGGCCGATGAACGGCGCCGTCGATCCGACCGTCGCGAGGAACGACGTGAGGCTCTCCATCGCGGTGATCTCGGAGTTCGCGCTCCGACGCAGCGC
>JAUHYN010001387.1 GCA_030426505.1 bacterium
TGGTGATCCGCGGCCAAGACTTCGACGCCGCGAGCCATCTCGCGCTCGCCCGGGCGCTCGGCGACGTCGAGCCACCGCCGGACTACTTCCCGGAGACGCTCGCGCAGTCCGCGTCCGTCCTCCCACGCGACCAGCTCGCGAAGATCCGCGCCGAGGCCCGGCTCGACGACGACTACGAGAGCCCCGTCAGCCTGGCGCTGTTCACGCGTATCGGCGAGCGTTCGGTCGTGGTGGGTCTGGTGATCGCCGTCCTGGTCGGCTTCGCGCTGCGGCGCCGCGCGATCGTCGCGCTCGCCGCGTTGGTGATGATCGGCTGCGCCGCGCCGCCCGCGAAGCAGAAAGCCGACACGCCCGCGCTCGACCTCGTCTTCTTCACGGACGTCCACGCGCGCACCGAGTACGAGACTCCGGCGGCGCTGGCGCTCGCGGCGAAGCGCATCAACGCGGAGCGCCCGGACCTCGTCATCGCGGGCGGCGACCTCGCGACCGACGGCTTCCAGTCCACGCCGGACGTCGTCGCGCCGCGCTGGCGCGCGTACCTCGCGATGCGCGACGCGATCGAGCCGCCAGTCCGTCACGTCATCGGCAACCACGATCTCGTCGCGGCGGATCCGGACGACGGCTCACCGCCCGCCGCCGACCCCCGGAAGATCTGGCGCGAGAAGACCGGCGAACCGAACAGCTACTTCTCGTTCGACGCGGGCGGCTACCACTTCGTGTTCCTCGACTCGATCGAAGTCGGGGGCCCGCTCCGCTACCGCGGCCACGTCTCGGACGCGCAGCTCGCGTGGCTCGAAGCGGACCTCGCGAAGGTCGAGCGCGGCACACCCATCGTGGCCGCCACGCACATCCCGCTCCTCACCTCGTTCTACGCCGCGACCGAAGGCAGCACCGTCGCGGCGCCGATCAACCGAGTCATCGGGAACAACCGCGAGGTCCTCGCCCGCTTCGACGGTCACGACCTCGTGTTGGTGTTGCAAGGTCACTTGCACGCGAGCGAGGCGATCGTCTGGCGCGGCGTCACGTTCATCACCGGCGGCGCGCTGAGCGCGAAGTGGTGGCGCGGCCCGTGGCTCGGCACCGAGGAGGGCTTCACGGTGGTGAAGCTGCGTGGCCACGAGGTGCAGTGGCGCTACGTCGATCTCGGTTGGGAAGCGAAGCGCCCCGCGAAGGACTGAGTTGGCCTTCAGCGGGCAGCCTCGGGCCCAGCGCTTCCGAGGCTCTTGCTGCGATCTGGGCGCTGCGTGCTGCGTGCTGCCGGCTCTCAAGCCGACTCGAAGGACTGGAGGGCCTCGATGATGCGCGCCGGGTCGCCGAGGTCACCGATGAGGCGACGCTCGGGGCCGGGCGCGACGCGGATCAGCGCCGGCGTCGCCAGCACTTGGAGCTCGGTGGCCCGCTCCGGCGCTTCGAGGACGTCGATGACGTCGACTTCGCAGCCTTCGTGGCTTCGGCTCTCCACGACGTCGCGGATGACCTGGATCGCGCGCATCGAGTGCGTCGAGCGCCCGGTCACGAAGAGCAGGAGCTTCACGGCGCCTCCCCGGCGACGCTACATGTTCCGACGGTATTGCCCACCGACGCCGTACAGCGTGCGCGAAATCTGGCCGAGCGTACAGACCTGCGTCGCGCGCATGAGCGCGGCGAAGAGGTTCTCGCGGCGACTCGCCGTCGACACGAGCGCTGAGAGCGCATCCTGTGCAGCCCCGGACCCATTACGCGCCTGGAAGTCGTCTCGGGCCGAGATCGCGGCCGCCTTCTCCTCGGGGGTCGAGCGGATGACCTCCTCGGGGACGATGGTCGGCGAGCCCTTCGCGTCCAGGAACGTGTTCACGCCGACGATCGGCATCGCGCCCGAGTGCTTCAGCGTCTCGTAGTGCAGCGACTCGTCCTGGATCTTGCTGCGCTGGTACATGCGCTCCATCGCGCCGAGCACGCCGCCGCGATCCGAGATGCGCCGGAACTCCTCGAGCACCGCCG
>JAUHYN010000236.1 GCA_030426505.1 bacterium
CCTGGCCGAGGCGCAGCGCCGCGCGGAGACCGAGCGCCTCGAGGCGAAGCGCCGCGCGGACGAAGAGGCCCACCGCGTGGAGGCCGAGCGCCTCGCCGCCGCGCAACGCGCCGCCGCGGCCGAAGAAGCGCAGCGCCGCGCGGAGGCCGAGCGCCTCGCCGCGCAGCGCGCCGCGGAGGCCGAGCGCCCACCGATCTTCGGTGCGCCGCGCGCGGTCGACGATCTGATCGAGGGCGACGACGCCCAACGTCTGCTCGATGAGGAGGCCGCGCGGTTCCGCGCGACCGCCACCCACGAAAAACCGCTCCCGCCGGCGCCGGTGCGGATGAAGCGCTTGGACACCCTCCTCGCGCGGATCCGCGACCGTCGCCGTGGGGCGAGCCTATTGGAGAACTAGAAACATGAGATCGAAGTCGAAGAAGAAGCGTGAACAGATGAAGCGGCAGATCCGCCTGAAGAAGCAGAGGAAGAAGCTGCGCGCGAAGGTCGCCGAGCTCCGCAAGAAGAAGGACTGAACCCTCGCCTCACCGCCGCGCGCGATCGAGCGCATCCAACGGGAGCTCGTTCGCGCGCAGGTGAATCTCCAAGAACTGGAGCTGCGAGTCCGTCGCGCTCCCGCGCCCGCGCTTGCGGCGGTTGCTCGTCTTCAGGAACCGACGGTGCGCGAGGAAGAGCTGCCGCATCGATTCGTGGAGCCGCTTCGTCAGCGTGATCGGCGCTCCGGCCTCACGCAGCAAGTCGGACGTGATTCGGGTCCGGTCTCCCGGTGACAGCTCCGGATCTTCGAGGCGCTCCAGGACCGGCGCCACGAACAGCGCGGCCAAGGCCACGGCGTCGTCGACGTCCTCGTCGCGCGCGATGATGTCGTCGAGCACCTCGAGGTGACGCAAGATGTACGGCAGCCGGTCGTAGGTCTTCTCACCCTTCGGCCCGATCACCGTGATCGGCTCGGGCTGCTCGATGAACTCCTGAACGATCGGGAAGAGGAGCTCGAGCACGCCGGTCTCGGCGAGGAGGCGGACCGTCTCCTGGGCGTACCCGATTCGGAGGAGCCGCAGGCTCTCTTCCAGGATGCGCGCGGGCGCGCAGCGGAGGAGCTCTTCCCGGTGCGCGATCATTGCGGCGAACAGCGCGTCGTCGATCTCGACGTGCGTCTTCGCCTTGAAGCGGATCGCCCGGAGGATCCGTACGGGATCTTCGCGCAGGCGGATCTCCGGATCGCCGATCATGCGGAGGTAGCGCCGCTCGATGTCGGCGAGGCCGTCCACGTGATCGAGGATGCGGCCCGAGGTCGGGTCGTAGAAGAGCCCGTTGATCGTGAAGTCGCGCCGCTGCGCGTCCTCCTCCTCCGACCCGAACACGTTGTCGCGACGGATCAACAGATCCTGGTCTTCGCTCGCGTCGTCGTCCGTGATGTTCGCGCGGAACGTCGACACCTCGAGGATCTGGTTCCGCCCGAAGTGGACATGCACCAAGCGGAAGCGCCGCCCGATGATGCGGCTGTTGCGCTTGAAGATGCGCTTCACGTCCTCGGGGCGCGCGTCCGTCGCGATGTCGAAGTCCTTCGGCTCCAGCCCGAGCAACAGATCGCGCACGCAGCCGCCGACGAGGTAGGCCTTGAAGTCCGCGCGCTGGAGGCGCCGCACGACGGTGAGCGCGTTGCGGTCGATTTTCCTCAGCGGGATCTGCGGCTTCCCGCCGCCGCCGCCCCGATCCTCTTCGCGTCGCTCGCGCTTGCGCTCCGGCGCCTTCGCGCGCGCCGGGCCCATCCGCTCCACGACGATCGGCTTGACCTCTGCCTCGGCCGCAGCCGTTGCGCGGTGGAGCGCTTCGCGGGTCGCGGCGGATCGGTCTCCGTTCGTGTCGCGGCGGTCGGACCAGTCACGGATCTCGCGGAGGACCCGCAGGGTTTCGATCATCCACTCCATTTCGGGGTCTTCGGACCTCCGCGTCGGGTCACGGGGAAGATTTGTCAAGCGTAGCGGGCCCCGCCCCGCCGTTCGTGGGGGCGGACGGCGCCGGGGCGGCCGCCGCGGCGGCCTTCCGGGAGGGGACGATCGAGCTGAGCATCGACTCGTCGAGCATCGGATTCACCAGGTAGGTGTACGACGCGAGCCCGGCCTCGAAGTGCTTCACGAGCGCCGCGCTCTGCTCGAACGTCATCGTCCCGGCGGCGAGCGCGCGTTCGATCGACTCACGCAGCTTCGTCATGATGTGGCGCTGGTCGTACGAGACGTACGTCAGCACGTCGCGGACGGTGTCGCCCTCGACGACGTGCTTCACCGCGTAGCCGCCGTTCTCGTCGTAGCGGATGTGGACCGCGTTCACGTCGCCGAACAGGTTGTGCAGATCGCCGAGGACCTCCTGGTACGCACCGACGAGGAAGATGCCGAGGAGGTACGGCTCGTTCGGGGAGTACTCGTGCAACTCCAGCGACGACTTCACGTCGTGCAGGCCGATGAACTGATCGACCTTGCCGTCCGAGTCACACGTGAGGTCCGCGAGGATCGCGCGGCGGGTGGGCTGCTCGCGCAGCCGGTGGATCGGCATCACGGGGAACAGCGCCTTGACGGCCCACGAGTCGGGCACGCTCTGGAACAGCGAGAAGTTGCAGTAGTACGTGTCGGCGAGTTGGCGCTCGAGGGCGTCGAGGTCCTCGGGCACGTAGTCCATGTCGCGGACGATCTTCCAGATCTTCCGCGCGGTCATCCAGAACAGCGCCTCGACCGTCGCGCGGTCGCGCAGGTCCAGGATGCCGTGCCGGTACATCGACAGCGCGTCCTCCTTGAGCTGCACGGCGTCGTGGTACGCCTCTTGGTAGTTCTTGCGGTTCACCGTGTTGGCGACTTCGCGGAGCTCCTCGAGGAGGTAGTGTTCGTCCGCGCCCGCGACGGGCGGTGGCTCGACGGACTCCTCGGTGTGGCCGAGGACATCGAACACCAGCACCGTGTGGTGCGCGACGAGTGCGCGCCCCGACTCGGAGATGATCGTGGGGTGCGGGATCTCGTGCTCGTCGAGCGTGCTGCCGATCGCGTGGACGATGTCCGCCGCGTACTCGTCGAGTGAGTAGTTCTTCGACGCGTGGAAGTTCGTGCGCGAGCCATCGTAGTCGACCGCGAGCCCACCGCCGACGTCGACGAACGCGAGCGGCGCGCCCATCTGGTACAGGTCCACGAAGATGCGCGTGGCCTCGGCCAGCGCGTCCTTCACGGCGCGGATCGCGGTGATCTGCGAGCCGATGTGGAAGTGTAGGCACACGAGGCGGTCGAGCATCTCCGCCTCCTTGAGCAGGTCGACCGCGCGCACGAGCTCACCCGCGGTCAGACCGAACTTCGATCGATCGCCGCCGGACTCCGCCCACTTGCCGCTGCCCTTGCTGGCCAGCTTGCAGCGCACGCCGATGTTCGGCTCGAGCCCGAGGCGCTGCGACGCCTCGATGATCATCGGGAGCTCCTGGTAGCGATCGACGATGATGATCGTGCGGATGCCGAGGCGCTGCGCGAGCAGCGCGGTCTCGATGTACGCGACGTCCTTGTAGCCGTTGCAGACGATGATGCCGTCGCGGCGCTGCATCAGCGCGATCGCGACGAGCAGCTCCGGCTTGCTACCGGCCTCGAGTCCGAGCGCGTGCTGTTCGCCGAAGCCGATCAGCTCCTCGACGACGTGCCGCTGCTGGTTGACCTTGATCGGCATGACCAGCTGGTAACGCCCGGTGTATCCGTACTCCGCGATCTTCGTCGCGAAGGCGTCGTGGATCTCCGAGACGCGCTGCGCCAGGATGTCCGAGAACCTCAGGAGGAGGGGCAGGGACAGGCCGCGCCGCACGAGGTCGTCGACCACGCGTTTGATGTCGACGGGTTCGCCGCCCGTCACTGCTTTCGTCAGCCGTACGGTCCCCTCGTCGCTGACCTCGAAGTAGCCGTTGCCCCACCCCTGGATGTTGTAGAGCTCGGCCGAATCCCGCGTCGTCCACGCCGTCGTCACGGGCTGGGATCTATCGCCCTTTGGGGCCAGCAATCCAGCCCGAAAGTCGATGACTTGCGGGTCGGGGGCTCCGTCGTGCACATTCACCGCGTGTCGGAGCGTCCAGCGCAGGGTGCGTTGCGTTGGCAGCGCCCCGGCCGCTTCCTTCGGGATCTCAACATCGTCGCGCTGTTGTGCGTGATCGCGGCGGCCGGCGCGCTGCTCCTTCTGCCGATCTCCGACGACGGCCTCCTCGGTCTCCCCAAGCTCGAGGTCGGCGATTTGTCACCGCGCACCATCAAGAGCCCGCAGGCCTTCGTCGTGCCCAATGCGGACGCCACGGAGCAGCAGCGCCGCGCCGTCGTGCGCAAGATCCGCCCGGTCTACGACCAGAAGGTCTGGCTCGGCGACGACGCCAAGCGGCGCCTCGAGTCCGCCTTCGAGGACGGGCGGCGCCACAAGGAAGACCCCGAGGAGACGGTGTCCGAACGCGCGCGTCGCTTCATGCTCGGGCTCGGCGTCGCGATGGACGAAGAAGCGCTCGAGCCGCTCCTCGCCGCGGACAACACCGAGGAGCTCCGCGACGCCTCCATCATGGTGGTGCAGACGATCTACGAGCAGCGGATCGTCGAGGACAAACGCTTCCTCGATCTGCAGAACCCCGCGCGCGGGTTCACACTGCGGATGGTGAACGAGGACGGCGAGGTCGCGCGCACCGAGTCGTTCTTCAACCTCGGCTCGACCCTCGGCCTCGACCAGGCCCGCGCGGAGATCGACAACCTCGTCGCGAAGGAGCTGTCGCGCCTCGCCCCCGAGCACCGCCGCGCGGTCGCGCTCATCGCGAAGAAGCTGCTGCGGCCGAACCTCGTCCCGAACCAGGCGGAGACCAATCGCCAGAAGCGCGACGCCGAGCAGGCCGTGAAGACCGTGTCGATCTCGATCGCGCCGGGCGAGACCGTGCTGCGCGAGGGCGAGCGGGTGTCGAAGCAGGACCTCCAGATCCTCGAGGGGATCGAGAACGAGCTGCGCGCGCAGAGCCGGTTGCAGGCCGCGATCGGCAGCGCGCTCCTCGTGGTGTTGCTGGTCGGGTTCGCGTACCGGTACGCGTCGCGGAGCTTCCTGCCGAACAAGCCGTCGCACCGCGACCTCACGTTCATGGCGACGGTGTTCGTCGTGATGATGTTGGTGTTCTGGGCGGGCTACAAACTCGCGCTCCCACTCGCGGAGGCGATCCCGATCGCGAAGCCGACCGACTTCCGCTTCGTGATCCCGGTGGCGCTCGGCGCGCTCGCGGTGCGGTTGATCGTCGGGTGGGAAGCCGCGCTCGCGTTCGCCGCGGTGATGGGCGTGATTTCGGGCTGGATGATGGACGCGAGCCTCGGCTTCGCGGCGTACACGATCCTCGGCTCGCTCGCGGCCGCCTCCGTCCCCGATCGCACCACGTGGCGGATCGCGATCCTCCGCGCGTCGACCCGCGCGGCGCTCGCGCAAGGTACCTTGCTCGCGGCGCTCTCGCTGATCGATTCGTCGTGGGCGGTCGAGGCGTTGCTCCCACAGCTGTTGATGGCCGCGGTCTCGGCCGCGTTGTGTCTGCTGTTGGCGTTCATCTGTCTGCCGGTGGTCGAGGTGATGTTCGGCTACACGACTTCATTCCGGCTCGCGGATCTGTCGAACCTCAATCACCCGCTCTTGCGAGAGCTGTTGGTCGAGGCGCCGGGCACGTACCACCACTCGATCATGGTCGGGACGCTCGCGCAGGCCGCCGCGGAGGCGATCGGCGCGGACCCGCAGCTCGCATTGGTCGGCGGCTACTACCACGACGTCGGCAAGATCAAGAACCCGGACGCCTTCGAGGAGAACGAGCGCCAGTCGTTCGGATCGTTGCCGCCGCTCGACGAAGCGCGCGAGTTGAAGATGCACGTCGCGGACGGACTCGAGCTCGGTGCGGAGCACCGCCTCGGCGCGCCGGTGCTCGAGATCATCGCGCAGCACCACGGCACCGGCGTCGTCCGCAACGCGCACAAGCGCGCCGAGCAGCAGTACAGCACGATCGATCGCGCCGACTTCGCGTACGCCGGCCCGCGGCCGCTCTCGCGCGAGGCGGCGATCGTGATGCTCGCCGACGTCGTCGAAGTCGCGACGCGCGACCTCGCGCAGGAGATCGGCTTGGTGCGGGAGACGATCGAGCGGCGCGTGCGTCAGACGCTCGGTGAAGTGCTCGAGGATCGTCAGCTCGAACAGTGCGAGCTCACGCTGCGGGACATCAGCGCGGTGAGCACCGCGTTCACCAACGTGCTCGAGGATCGCCTGCTGAGGCGCGGGCGTCCGCCGACGCTCTCTTCGCTGCCGGTCGTCGCCGGCGCGCCGATGGTGCGCGCGCCGGGCGGTGAGCCGAACTGATGGCGGTCGACTTCTTGCGACGCCGCCGCGCCGGCGCCAAGGGCGGCGACGCGAAGCGCGTGAAGCGCGCGGTCCTCGCGACGCTCGCGGCCGAGGGCGCGGCCGAACGCGAGGTCGCGGTGCTCCTCACGGACGACGCCGAGATCCACGTCCTCAACCGCGACTTCCGCGGTGTCGACAAGCCGACCGACGTCCTCGCGTTCAGCCTCGACGAAGCGGAGGGCGGCTCGCTCGACGCGTCGCTCGGCGACGTGATCATCAGCGTGGAGCGCGCGGCGAAGCAGGCGCGCGCGCGGAAGGTGACGCTCGACTCGGAGCTCGAGCTGCTCGCGGTGCATGGGACGCTGCACTTGCTCGGGTACGATCACGCCGAGGCCGAGGAGGCGCGCGTGATGAGGAATCGGACGCGGGCGATTCGGCGTTCACTGCCCGCGGTCGGGCGTGGATGAACGCGCGACGCTTCGTACGGAGTGCGCCGTAGTCGCCCGAGCCTTGCCTTTGCCACCGAGTGACGGCTAGGTCGCAGCGTGGGCTGGTCGGCCGCCGTCTGGTTACTGGGGCTCCAGGTGCTCGGCGCCCCCGAGCTCCACCTGGATGCGCCGCAGTCGATCGCCGCCCCCGTGAAACGTCGGCTCGCGCAGGAGGGGCTCGAGATCGTCTGGACCGAGACCGCGACGTCGGCGGTCGCGGTGATCCAGGTCCGAGAGCGAGACGACGACACCGTCTCCTACGTCGTCGAGCGTGGTGCCGTCGAACTCGACCGCCGGCGCTTTTCCTCGGTCACAGCGGTTCGGACGATCGCGGTCCTCGTCGCAGAGCTCGTCGCCGCCTGGAGCACCACCTTCGTTTCGCCGAGGTCCGACGCCGCACCGGACGCCGCGCCGAAGACCGAATCCCCCGACGCTCCCGGCGAGGGCGCCGGACCGCGGACCGATTCGCTCGGCGACGGTTGGCCGGAGGTCCGAAGCGACACGCAGCGCGAGCCTGGGACGGAACTTCGGACCGAGGCCTCGACCGAACCTGGCAGCGAGGCGCGGACCGAACCCGGCCGCGAGGTGCGAACCGAACCCAGCAGTGTGGCGCCGCCTCCGACTCCGGCCGCGACGGCGGGCGTCACCGTGACTGCGACCGTCGTCGCGCGCCGAGACGTCCGCCTCTGGGTCGCGCCGACGTTCACGACTTGGCGCGCGCCATTCGTACTGCGGCCGGGGATCGTCGTCGGCGCCGCCTGGATCGGTGAGGCCTTCGCTGGCGCCGTGCGCGCGGACGTCCGAGGACTCACCGCGGTGGAAGGGGAGAACATCGAGACGCGCACGACGGGCGTCGGTCTCGACCTCGAGGGCCGATGGTTGGCGCTCCGAACGCGGGAACTCGAGCTCGCGGCGCTCGTATCGGCGGGGGTGTCCTGGCGACACGCGTCCACGCAGGTCGTGGATCTGTTCGTCGGACGCGCGACCCGCGAGACGACGCAGCAGTGGGCCGCGCGGCTTCGCGCGGGAGCGAGCAGCGTCGCGTGGCTCTCGGATCGGTGGGGTCTGCGGGTCGCCGCCGGCGTCGAGCTGGTCGCGCCGTCGTTCGTGGCCGAGGTGCCGCCGTTCTTCGCCGAGGGCCGGACGCCGCTGCGCGAGGGGTGGCTGTCGGGCTGGCTCGAAGTGGGCGTTGCGCTCCAGCTCTGAGGCGATCTGGAAAAAGCACGCCGCGGCGGTCGGGTTCGCGCGTCCGCGGCAGCTCATGAGAGGGTCGTCGTGGCCGCAGAGAACGCCATGAAGCTGAGTGAGGGGTTGTTCGGTTGGGCCCGGCCGAGCGCGCGCGGTCGTGAGCCCCCGCGCGTCGAGGTGGTCGTCCGGGAGCACGCGGACGACGTGAAGCGCATCGTCGGGCACATCGTGGGTACGCGCTGCGCTCCGGACGAGATCGACGACGTGGTCCAGGAAGTGTTCATCGCGCTCGACCGGGCGCTGCCGCGTTACCGCCACGACAGCCGCCTCACGACGTTCGTCTACGGCGTCTGCGTCAAGACGGTGCTTGCGCACTTACGGCGTCGCGATCGGTACACACGTATGAAGGAGCGCTTCTCGAAGGCGTTCGTCGGTCCGCCGGATCCGCCGACGCCCGGGGAGGTCGTCGAGCGGCGTCAGGCGGCTGAAATCCTACAGCGCGCGCTGGAGCGACTGCATCCGAAGCACCGGACCGTGTGGGTGCTCTACGAGATCGAGGACATGTCTGCGAGCGAGGTCGCAGAGGTCATCGGATCCACCGAAGCGGCGGTTCGCTCGAACCTGCGGCGCGCTCGCCGCGATCTCGACCTCGCCCTCGAGGAGCTTGGCGTATGACGAGTCCCGAAGCATCGAAGCGAATGCAGACGATCCAGATCGCGGTCGAAGATCTCCGCGCGGAGGGGCGCAGGGCGAAGGCCGAGCCTCAGCGCATCCTCGCGGGCGTACGTCGCGCGCGCGCTCGATCCACTCGGACGCGTTGGGTTGTTGCGGCCACGGCGGTGGCCATCGTCGCGGCGGTTGCGCTGGGGACGGGCACGCCAGCGCCGAATCCAAAGGGCGCGGCGATCGCACATCACCCGCGGCCGCCCGTCGAGGCTCCGCCGCTCGGTGTCCCGATCGTGCTCGGGGCGGGCGCGCGCCTGAACGCATTCGACGTCGAGATCGCAGCGGTGACCGACGTGCGCTTCACGTGGAGCGCGCGCGACGTACTGCGCTTCGAACGCGGCGACGGGACCGTGCGGGTGGACGATCTCGCGCGGGCCTCGACGCTACGCGTGTGGACGGAGTCCGCGCGCATCGAGATGTTGGGTCGCGAGGTCGCGCTCAAGGTCGAGCCGGACGGGACGTGGGTGCGCGCGGTCGACGGGAGCGTGAGGATCACGCGAAGGAACTCGCCCACTGTCGAACGCACGCTGGGCGCGGGCGTGCCGGGTTGGGTTCCGACGCTCCCCGCCGTGGCGCCGCTCCATTCGCGCGGCCCAGTCGCGAAGATCGAGGACGTCGAAGATGAACGTGTGGTCGAGGCGCGGCGCCTGGTGCGGACCGACGCCGCGCGCGCCCGGCGCCTCGTCGACACGGCGATCGAGTCCGGGCTGTCGCGAGAAGGCCACGTTCAGGCGCTCCTCGTTCGTGCGGATGCTCGACGGCGTACGGGCGATCTCGTCGGAGCCGCGGCCGACTACGAGCGTGTGTCGAAGGACCCGGTGGGCGCACCGTACCGAGAGGAGGCCGATCTGTGGCGCGCAAAGCTCTACGTCGAGCTGAACGAACCGCGCCGCGCGTTGGC
>JAUHYN010000237.1 GCA_030426505.1 bacterium
CGCCGCGGTAGCCACCGCCACCGCCGCCGCCGCCGCCGCCGCCGCCGCCGCGGCGATCCTGCGCCTCGTTCACGCGCAGCGAACGGCCGCCGAGCGGTTGGCCGTCGAGCGCCTCGATCGCGGACTTGGCGTCCTCGTCGGAGGCCATCGTCACGAAGCCGAAGCCTCGCGGGCGTCCCGTGTCGCGATCCATGATGATCGCGACTTCCTTCACTTCGCGCCCATCAGCGCCGAAATGCTCCCGAAGATCTTCCTCGGAAGTGTTGTAGTTCAGGTTGCCCACGTAGAGCTTGTTTCCCATCTCTTCGATTCCTCAATACCAGGACACCGATCGACCGCACCCACTGCGATTCTCGACCGTCGCCCTATCTCAACTTTCTTGGTCAGGCTCCCGCGCGCTGCCGGTCGTCTGCTCTTGCCTACTCTTTCGGTCTCGGACTGCAGGCCCTAGGACGAGAGATTCTCGCCCTGGCGCCACTTGCGCGATCTTGAACCCAGGGAAATCTACAACCGGGGTGCCCGGTCCCTGTCAAGCGCCCCGCCGGTGCTCGGAGACGAACCAGTCCTTCGCGACCACGCGATCCGTCCAGGGCGTCCCGGGCAGGCGGCCGTCCTCCGCGAAGCCCGCGAGGCGTTCGTCTTTCTCCACGAAACGATCGAAGACCCAATCGGACAGCTCTGCTTCGTCCGTGGGCAGATCCGCGATGGCGTACCGCTGCACGTGGATGTCGATCCGGGCGACCTTCGCGCCGAAGCAGTCCGGCAGCGTCGGCGTGAAGTCCGGGTACGCGATCGTGATGTCGTACACGGCGTCGAGGTGGTCGCGCAGGCCCAGCATCGTGGCCACGAAGCCCTTCGTGCGCGGCACCAGCGTGTGCGACGGGACGAAGAGGCCGCGCTCCTCGGCGAAGGCGCGCGCCTGAGCGAGCTTCTTCTCGGTGAGACGCGTCCCCTCCAAGAACGAGACGAGGAACACCGGGATGTCCTCGCGCCGGTACTTCGCGAAGAGGCGCTCGATGCTCGCGCGGTCCTTCGCCCAGTCCCGCTTCACGTACACGCAGTCGAGGAACTTCATCCCCCACCCCACGCCCGGAACCCACTTCACGACGTCCTTCACGAAGTACTTCATGTCGCCGAGTCGGCCGCACCGCCACGCGAAGCAGAGCAGGACCATCACGTCGGTCATGGTCTGGTGGTTCGGGATGAGCAGCGCGTTCTCGCGCGGCGGGACCTTCTCGCCGGTGAAGCGGAGCTCGATGCCGTTCATCTGCTCCGCCATGAGGACCCAGATCCCCCAGATGGATCGCGCGCACCACCGATTGATCGAGCGACAGGCGCGACGCGAGAACGGGTAGACCAGCGCGCTCGCCATCTGAATCGGGTTGAGGATGAAGATCAGGTACGCGAACGACAGGGCGCCGGCGGTGAGGCCGAAGTAGCGCTTGAGCGGACTCGGGCGGCGCACCGGGTCGGTCTAACAGAACCGGCCACGGGTTTGGAATCGAGATCAGGCGATCGAGCCGGGCGCGATGGCCTCGGCGCCCGCCGGCGTGTCGGCGGCGAGGCGGTCCAGACCGAGCAGGTCCACGCTGTCGAGCTCGATCGTGATCGAGACCTGCGCCCGCTGGAACTCGTCGAGGGCCTCGAGCTCGCAGTCGTCCACCGACACGAGGACCGACAGACCCACGAAGTCGATCTCCGCGTATTGGCGCCGCACGCGCCCGGGGAGCGACAGCACACGCTCCGTGTCGGGGTGGACGAGCGTGAGGTGTACCGGGCGACCGAGCGCGATCCGAACGTCGGTCCGAATCATGAGTTCGTCCTGGTTGCGAATGAACGCGCAGACGGACTCCACCGAGGTGGAGGAGTCGAGGACGACGCGGAGCTCCGCGGGGCCGGCGTCAAGGATCCGGGGCTTCGGCGGGGGCCGGGGCTCGGGCGCCTCGACGGGCGTCGGGCCCGCCGCGCGGGGCTCGGGCGCCTCGGCGGGCGTCGGGGCACCCGCGTGCGGCTCGGCGGGCTTCGGGGCCGGTACGAACTCCTGCACGGGGAGCGAGGTCTTCCCGGAGCGGAGATCCACGATGAAACGGTCCCACCGGTGCCGCGCGGCGGTGTCGAGCCCGAACATCTGGATGCCGACCTGGCGAGCGTTGGGGTCGTCGGCGCCGGGGAAGACGTGGACGGCCATCGCGGTGAGGCGAATGGGTTCGCCGTCGGACGGGAGCACGAGCTCGAGGCGGATGAGTCGGCGGACGGTGGGGACCTGGTGCGTCTGCACCAGGAGCCCGTCGAAGCTGACGTTCTTGATCACGGCGTCCGTGACCTTCGCGCCCTCGAGGATGCGGATCGGCAGATTCACGGCGTAGCGGTGATGCCTGCGGTGTTCGGCGCTCATGCCCTTGCACTCTCTTCGGATCCCCGAGGCCGCCTGAAAAGTCGGATCCGGTGCGCACCCGCTCGAGCGATCCGGTTCGAGACGGGGCTTCGAGGCCCGTATGCTCACGACCGCGCCGCCCGTGCCGCCACACGGCACTCGATCCGACGATCAGGGGCCCGCGGGCGCCGGCGCGGCGTGCTGTCGCAGCCCGGGCGATCTGCTTCGGTCGAGCGACCGACCGCCGCTCCGCTTTCCCTCGGACGCCGCTCGGGTTTGAATGAGGGGGCTGGTGTCGGTCGACCACGAAATGCGAGCGATATCGAGGGATGTCGCGTCCGCGTTGGCGTCCTTCACGCGCGTCGCACGGACGCGACCGCTCTACAGCATTCGCAACAAGATCGTGGACGGCATGATGAAGGACCTCGTGGAGTCCTTCGACGGCCTCCTGAGGATGGTGCCAGAGGTGTCCCTCGTCGTGCGACCGGACGCCTTCGTGTACGGCGAGGACCGCGTGTTCGAGGAGCTGGACGTCGACGCGTCCATCCCCTTCCTCTTCTATCGCGACGGCGTGCGGAGGATCGACTTCCTCCGGGGGCTCGAGGAGCGCGAGCTCGAGGTCCTCCTCGACGCCACCGCGAAGGGCTTCACGTACCGCGGGATGGAGGACGACCTCGTGTCGTTCCTCTGGCACCAGGAGCTGCGTCACATCCGGTACCTCACGGTCGACGTCGCGGTGGTCGACGCACCCACCGCGGACATCGACCTCGACGCGCAGATCGACGCCCTCCTCTACGCGATCTACGGCAACACCGAGGACGACGTGGGGCCGCGTTCGATCCACCTCGACGCGTCGGACATCACGGCGAAGTCGATCGCGGAGGGGCTCGGCAACGTCGACGAGATGGCGCCCGGCTTCCACCCGATGCGCACGTTCGTGACCGCCGCGGCCTACGCCAAAGCCTACGCCGAGGAAGTCGCCGCACAGGACGAGGACAGTCTGCGCACCGAGGCGACGCGCGCGGGCCTCGAGGCGTTCGCGGCGGACATCGACAGCCAGGACGCCGTCCTCGCGGGCATCGCGCTCCTCAGGCTCTTCGACGGCGCGGTGGTCGGCGAGGACCTCGATGGGATGCGCCAGATCCTCGATGGCGTGCGCGCCGCGGAGCCCGCGCCGCGTGCGCAGTCGTGGCTCTCCGAAGCGCTCTCGGAGGCGCGCGTCCGGACGATGATCGCGACGGTCCAGGCCAAGCCGGAGACCGAGAAGACGATCCACGCGCTGTTCGAGCGCGCGGGGGAGGCCGTCGTCCCGAGCTTGATCGCCGCGCTGCCGCAGCTCACCGACCCGCAGATTCGTCGCCGCTTCTCCGACCTCGCGATCGCGCTGGGCATCAAGGACCGCGACCCCGTCCACCAACTCCTGCAGAACGACCAGGCGTTCGTCGCGCGCGAAGCGCTCTACATCCTCTCGCACGTCGGCCACCTCGACGACATGCACGCGGTGCGGCAGGTGCAGGTCCACCCGAAGCCCCAGGTGCGCCTCGCGCTCCTCGACATGATCAACCGCATGCCGCTCGACGTCGCCGAGTCGGTCGCGATCGATCTGCTCGACGACCACGAACCGCGCGTGCGCGTGGCGGCGGCCGAGGCGCTCGTGGAGCTCGGGAGCAACCGCGCGCAACTCGCGATCTCGAACCTCGTGCAGCGCACCGGCTTCGTGAATGAACCGCAGTCGGTGAAGGTATCGTTCCTCCGCGCGTACGTGCGGCTCCAGCGCGCGGGCGCGATTTACGTCGTGTCGCAGATGATCGAAGCCGCGGATCGGCGCCTCGTCACGAAGGGCACCGAGGAGCTCGCGCTCGCTGCGGTGCAAGCGCTCGCCGCGACCCCGAACCAGCAGACGGTCGATCGCCTCAAGGACACCTGCCTGTCGAAGAACAAAGCCGTGCGCGAGATGGCGCGCGGCTACCTCGAGCACATGAAGGGCGGCCGCTGATGGAGGTCTCGAGCGGCCCCGCCGTCCCGCAGATCAGCGACAAGGTCGCGGAGAGCGCGCGGACCTTCCTGCTCGGGCTGTTCATGAGTCTTCGCACGTCGCAGATCCACGACACGTCGAACAAGGCGTTCGAGAAGGCGCTGCTGTCCGTGCATCAGACGGCGGACCACCTCTACAAGGCGACCGGTGGGTTCCGCATCCAGTTCGTCGACGAGTCGGTTTTCGTGAACGGCGCGCGCATCCGCCTCGAGCGCTCGGCGTTCACGTCGATGCGCGCGCTGAAGGCGTACCTCGAGGAGCAGGACATCGGCGGCATCTCGATGTCGGGGCCGCCGAGCTACGAGGCGATCAAGAGCCTCGTCCTCGGCCTCGCTTCGCGCGATCACGAAGAGCGGATCACCGCGCTCGGGCACGCGGACCTCGAGCTCCTCGGCATCCAAGCGCTCGCCGACGAGGTCGATCACGAGGTCAAGGTCGACCGCCGCATCCTCGCGGTGCAGTCGTACGGGAAGCTCATCCTCGCGATGCGCGAACAGCTCGAACACGCCGAGCAAGGCGGCACGGATCTCCCGAAGAGCCGCATCCGCGCGGTCCGCGTGATTCAGGACATCGTCGAGCTGGTCAACGAACGCGCCGACTTCATCCTCCGCCTCGCGACCAATCAGCGCGGCACGGAGCTCGAGGAGCTGCACGGCGTGAACGTGACGCTGTTGTCGATCGCGCTCGGCGCCGCGCTCGGCCTCCCGCGCCGGGACCTCGTCGACCTCGGCATCACGGCGATGTTCCATCACATCGCCGTGCGTCGGCACCTCTACAACGGGCGCATGCGACTCGGCCGCGACGTGACGCTCGGTTCTCTCGGACACCTGATGTTCCAGTCCGGCGGGAGCCCCGCCTCACACCACCGCACGGTGATCCTCGCGAGCCACCGCCAGCGGGATCGCGATCTCACCGGCGTGCGCAAGACGCGCCCGCCCATCGGCGCGCGCATCCTCGGCCTCGCCACCGTCTACGACCAACTCGCCGGCGGCTTCGGCACGCGCGACGAAGTCCCCGCGCACCCGCTCGAGGTGTTGCGCGTGCTCTGGCTCGACGAGACCGGGCGCTTCGATCCGCAGCTCGTCGATCTCTTGATCAACCTCATGCGCGCGTTCCCGGTCGGGTGCGAGGTGGTGCTGACCGACGGGCAACACGCCGTGGTCGACTCACACCTCGGTAGCTCGCGCTGGGACCGCCCGATCGTGAAGGTCGTGGGGACGCACGACGTCGTGGACCTCATGCGCAAACGCGACGAGCGCTTCGAGCTCGCCATCCGCGGGACGCCCCTGTTCTGCGGCAAGATCGAGCGCACCAAGCGCGCCGCCGGACTCCCGGCCCACGAGGAGCGACTCCCGGCCGCCGAGACGGTCGCGACGCCGCAACCCGCGCGGGCCTCGCGCGCGTCGCTGGATCAGATGCTGAAGGACTTCCTCGACCCGGACGCTTGACGGGCATCGGTCGGCGGGTCGTCGACCAGCTCCGTCCCGTCGAGGACCTTCGTGAGGAAGTCGGATCGAATCGGCTTCGCGAGGTACCCGTCCATGCCGGCGGCGAGACACCGGCGTCGATCCTCCGGCATCGCGTTCGCGGTGAGGGCGACGATGCGGACGTGCTGCCCGTCGGTCTCGCGGCGACGGATCGCGTGCGTCGCCTCGAAGCCGTCCATGCGCGGCATCTGACAGTCCATGAGGACCAGGTCGTAGCGCGTGGCCTCGACCGCGTCGACCGCTTCGACGCCGTCCCGCGCGACGTCGAACGTGGCGCCGTAGCGCTGCAGCATCTTCGACACCACGGTGCGGTTCACCGCGTTGTCGTCGACGACGAGGATGTGGAGCGGCCGTCGCGAAGGCGCCGCGACCACCGGATCGTCGGTCTGCGGGGCGGGGGGCTCGGCTTCGTCGAGCGCGACGTCGAACCAGAAGATCGTTCCGCGGCCCAGCTCGCTGTGGACGCCGACGCGTCCGCCCATCGCGGTCACGAGGCTCTTGGTGATCGCGAGGCCGAGCCCCGTGCCGCCGAAGCGGCGCGTCGTCGAGGTGTCGGCCTGCGAGAACGGGCGGAACAGCGCGGCCTTCGCCTCGACGCTCATCCCGATCCCGGTGTCGTGGACGGAGAAGCGGAGTCCGTTGATGCGCCGCTCGACGACCAACCGGACGCAGCCCTTCGGCGTGAACTTCACCGCGTTGCTGAGCAGGTTGATGAGGACCTGCTTGAACCGAACGGGATCGCCCACGACGTACTCGGGCGCCGCGGCGGCCTCGAGGACGAACTCGAGACCCTTCTTCTTCGCCTGGGACTCGAAGAGCCGCGAGACCTGCGTGAGCGCTTCCTTCAATGAGAAGGGGATGCGCTCGATCGTCATTCGGCCGGCCTCGATCTTCGAGAAGTCGAGGAGGTCGTTGATGACCGTGACGAGCTCGGTGCCGGACGACTGGATGAGTCGGACGAGGTCGCGTTGCTCATGGTCGAGCTCGGTGGTCATGAGGACGTCGGTGATCCCGAGGACGCCGTTCATCGGCGTGCGGATCTCGTGGCTCATGTTCGCGAGGAAGTCGGACTTCGCGCGGTTGGCCGCGTCGGCGGCGGTCCTCGCTTCGGCGAGCTCGCGGTTCTTGTTGACGACGAGTTGGTGAGCCCGCTGGCGAAGTTCGTGTTCGAGCGCGACGAACGCAGTCATCGCGCCTACGAAGACGACCGAAGCGGACGCCTCGAGGATCGGGTGCGGGGGCGACGTCGGAGGTGGGACGTGGACACCGGCCGCGTCGAGGGCCGCGATCGCCACGTACCCCGTGAGCACCGCGCCCGCCCAGGCGATCCCGGCTCGAGAGCTGACGAGGAAGATCACGCACAGCGACGGCGTCACCAGGAACGCGGGGCCGACGGCGACGTTGCTGGTGTTCGTCCAGATCGCGCCGAGCAGCGTGACCGCGAGGAGCGCCGCCGTGACGTGCGCCGCGACCGTGATCCTCCGCGAGAGGTAGAGCACCATCACCGGCAAGGGCGCGGCGCCGAGGTTCACGAGCCACCGCGCTGCGCTCCCCTGCTCCGCCGTGAGCGCGACCGTGAGGTACACCACCGACACGGCGAACCACACACACGCCACGACGACGACGAAGCGCGCTCGCATGTGGACCTCCGCCTCCGACTTCAGCTCGGGAGGGAGGAGCCCATCGAGGACGCGCCCCACGGGAGATCGCGAATCCAACAACATGGAGGCCCTGATGATTCGTTCGGTGGTTGCGACGGGCGTTCGAGACGCCGCGCGACGATCGCCGCAGCGCGTCCACGTCACATGTCTCGCCTCGGGACACGCGACCTGTAGCGCGGACCGCCGACCAAGGATTAACCTCCGGCCCGCATGCGAATCCTCGTCGCCGCCACCGCACTCGCCGCGCTCGTAGCGTGTAAGAAGGAATCGAAGGAGACCGCGCCCGAGGCCTCTTCGACGCCGCGCCCGGTCGCCGCGCGCGCGCCCGAAGCGCCGCCCGCGCCCGAGCCCACGGACGTATTCCAGACCGCGTGGATGAACGTCGCGGAATCGAAGACCGGGTGCGACGACTTCGACTACTTCCCGGACGGCGGCATGCGGAACCTCGCCTGCCACCTCATGACGATCGTGACGTACCCCGAGCTGAGGACGGCCGCGAAGAAGATCTGGACGCAGGGCCCGCACGGGACCCAGCGCCTCCGCCTCGACGCCGACGACGCCTTCGGCCACTACGACCCCGCGTTCGTCGACTTCCTCGTCGCCCACGCGGTCGTCGGCGAGCGCTCGCCCGAACTGAAGGCGGCGACCCAACCGATCTACGACCGCGTCTTCTCGAATCTCGCGAAGATCTACCTGCGCGCGAAGCTCCACCTCGAGCGCCAGCCCGACCTCCTCGCGCAGGAGAAGGCGTACCTCCTCGACCACCTCGCCCAGCCCAAGGACGTGCGCCCGCTCGACCGCCTCGGGCGCTACGAACCGGAGGACGCCTACAACCTGTACGGGCCCGCGCTCGCGTTCTGGATCCGGCGTGACGTAGACGGCACCGCGGAGAAGTTCGAGGCCGGGCTGCGCAAGCTCCTCGCGACGTACGAGCCGAACGCGATCGCGAAGATCGAAGCCATGCAGTTCGGCGCCCCCGAGTCGCCCGACGGCGACGAGTCCTCCGCGTCCAACATCCCGCCCGTCCCGGACGGCCCGATCGATCAGATGATCGCCGAGGCGTGGCGCCGCTACGAGACCGTCCCGTTCGACCAGATGCAGGGCGGCTTCGAGTACCAGCCCGGCGGCGTGGTCGTGCAGTTCGGCTACCTCCACAGCCTGATCGCGCTCTCCACGTTCCGCGCGAAGGTCCCCACGCGCATCTTCGTGAGCGGGCCGCACGGCGACGGCATCGACCGGTCCAACCCCAAGGACTTCGGCCACTACGATCCGAAGTTCGTCGCCTGGTTCGTCGACCACGCGATCCCCGCCGAGCGCGACAGCGCGCTCCGTGCGGCGACCCAAGGCGCGTACGACAAGCGCGCGCGCGTCGCCGCCCGCTCGTTCTACGCGGCCCACCTGCGCGTGAAGGAGGACGCCGCGTTCAAGGCCGCCGAGCTCGAAGCGTACAAGCGCTACCTGGCGGGCACCGGCCCCACCCCGCACCTGAGCTACTGGGAGGCGATGCCGGGCGACTACTCCGCGCAGGCGATCGGCGGGAGCGGCGTGGCTTTCTGGCTACGGCGCAGCATGGACGGGACGGATGGCCTGTTCGTGCGCGGCCTCGAGAAGCTCCTGAAGACGTACGACGCGGAGTTCCTCGACACGGCGAAGCGCGTGGGCTTCGCGGGCCTCAAAGGGGAGCCTGCGCTCTTCGACGCGGTCTCCGACGACGAGCCGCACGAGGGCGACGAGGGCGAGATCGACGGGCGCTGACTACCAGCCGACCGCGTACACCGAGATCGCCATGTGCGCGATCAACAGCACGAACATGATGATCGAGATGCCGATGTGGATGCCGCGCCACTGCGCGAGCAGGCGCTTCGACAGGTTGTAGAACTGCATCCGCCGCTCGATGACCGAGCGCCGGCTCATCAGCTTCAGCGTCGTCCGCCGCAGCCGCTTGTTCTTCATCTTCCCCATCGTCTTGAAGCGGAGCGCGAACTCCGCCGTGATGCGGTCGAGCTCCGACTTCATGAGGAAGAAGATGAAGCCGGTCGCGCTCATGCTCTCGGTGTCGGCGCTGCGCGCCTCTTGCGACACCGAGAGCA
>JAUHYN010001388.1 GCA_030426505.1 bacterium
TTGGAACCCTGCGCCCCACGGGATGATTCGCCGCGCGCTCTTCGGCCTCACGATCGTCGCGGCGTGCGCCTCGGCGCCGCCCCCCGCGCCGCCGCCCGAGAAGATCGCGATCAAGAAGCACCCGCCCCTGATGGCCGCGCCCGCGGAGCTCGAGCGCCGCGAGCGGAAGATCACGAGCGCGCCGGGCGTGGAGATCTTCGTGGTGTCGATCGCGACGAACCGCCCCACCAAGGCGGGCGCCATCGTGTTCACCCACGGCGCCGGCTCGGCGGGCTCCGCGACCTGGGATCTCGACGTCGACGACTACTCGATGATGCGCCGCCTCGCGCGCGAAGGCTTCGATACGTACGCGCTCGACGTACGTGGCTTCGGCGGCTCCACGATCCCGAAGGCGATGACCGCGAAGTCGGACAAGGGCGCGCCGATCAGTCGCGCGCGCGACGTGCAGCCGGACCTCGACGCGGTCGTGCAACTCGCGATGAAGGAGTCCGAAGTCGAGCGCGTGAGCCTATTCGCGTGGTCGTGGGGCTGCGTGGTCGCCGGCCTCTACGCGTCCGAACACCCGAACGACGTCGACCAGCTCCTCCTCTTCGCGCCGGTCTACGATCGACGCTGGCCCACGCGACACATCACCGACCGCGCGTGGCGCACGGAGAAGCGGAAGCTCTTCTTCGACTACCACGATCCGGATCGCGAAGATCGCCGCGTGCTCGAGGTCCACGTCGACGCCCTCTTCCGCTTCACCGAAGGCGACACCCTCCGCCTCCCCAACGGCCCGTACCGCGATCTGTACGGCGCCGACGCGCCCGTCTACGACGCGACGAAGATCCGCGCGCACACCTGGATCGTGCGCGGCGAGGAGGATCGCGCCTCGCTCGAAGAACACGCGTATCGGCTCTTCGAGAAACTCGAGGGCGCGGCGTCGAAGCGCTACGTCGTCCTCGGCGGCGCCGGGCACTTCACGTTCCGCACGCTGCGCTACCGCGCGCTGCAGGAGGTCGCGGTCGAGTTCTTCAGTACGCGACCAGAGGCTCGATGAGCGTCTCGCGCGCGTCGTCGAGCGGCGTCACGGCGATCGGCCGACGCTGATCGTGCCCGACCCAGAAGACGCTCCAGTCCCCCCCCGACAGCGAAGTCACGAGGCTCCCGTCCTGGTCCGCGTCGAGGAGCGCGGCGACGCGGAACCCGGACGGCGTCACGCGGCGCGGCTCGTCGTCCTCGCGCACCGTGCGGACGTACAACGCGCTGTCCCCGCCGTCCGGCGCGTGCGCGGCGTAGACGATCTGGTTGTTCGGAGTGAAGCGCGCCGCGAACGCGTCGGCGGCGACGGAGATGACCTGGCCGGCGCCGTCGGTGCGGACCGCGAAGAGGCCGTCGCTCGTGTGGCCGAGGAGCCAGCGGTCGTCGCGGCTGATCGTCGCCGGCCCGATCTGTCCGAGCGGGCGCGCGATGATCGAAGAGTACGTGTGCGCCGTGAGCGACGCGACGAACGTCGCGGTCGTGTCGACGATGACCGCGCGCGTCCCGTTCGAGAGGAACGGCGCCTGCGGGCCGGCCCACAGGGACTGGCCGTCGTCGGTGACTTCGGTGATGCGGGAGGGCTCGGAGATGTCCACCGCCCAGATCGCGGGCGGCGTCGGGCCGCCGCGGTCGTTGACCGGCGTGAGGGTGAGGACGACGCGGGCCGCGCCCTCCGCGACGCGCACGCGGGTCGGCCACCCGAGGATGCGGCGGCGCTCGCCTTCGACGAGGCGGATCTCCTCTTCCCCGCTCACGCGGAGCGCGACGACGTCGATCGCTTGGCCTTGGACCCCCACGAGGACGAGTCGCTTCGACTCGGGATCGTAGACCGCGTGCTGCAGGTCGACCGAGGAGAAGTAGACCTCTTCGTACGTCCCGGGTTCGTCGACTCGCGCGGAGTACACGGAGCGCCCGGCGACGAAGAACGCGTGCCCGTCGGCGACGCCGTTC
>JAUHYN010001389.1 GCA_030426505.1 bacterium
TCGACGAGCCCCTCACGGACGGCTTCGTCGTCTTCCACTACGAGGATGCGCTTCCTTGCCATGACCGCCGCACTCTACTCGAACGCGAGGCCCTTCGCCCCCGCCAGCTTCTTCACGGCCGACAGCATGGCGACGTCGAGCGAGTCCTCCTGACCCTGCTTCGCGCGCTCCGCGGCGATGAACGCGTCGCGCTCCTTGGTGAGGTCGCGGATGCGCTGCTGAATCGCTTTGCGGTCGGCCTTCTTCTTCGCCACGTACGCGACCCGCTCGGCCTTCGTCATGCCGCGCATCTCGGCCGGGAGGCTCTGCTCCTTCAGCTCTTCGAGCTTCACGCGGCCGCGGTCGAGCGCGTCGTTCAGCTCCCAGCTCGGGTTCTGGTAGTTCGCCGACGCCTTGAAGCTGCCGCGCGTCGCGAGGTTCGCGAGGCCGTAGCCGCTCGAGTTGCTGTCCTGCGCGGCCTGACGCTGGAAGCCCGCATCACCCTCGGCGCCGTACGGGATGTACGTGTCGTTGATGGAGAGGTTGAGCTTCGCGAGCTCGGCGTCCTGCGGCGCGGCGATCTGCGCGACGGCCTGGTTGTGATCGATCGTGAGGTAGAAGCCGCCGGCGAGCATCGCCGCCGTCTGCCAGCCCTGCGCGATGCCGGCCTGCTCGGCGCCGCAGAAGATCGGGTTCACGGTCACGCCGTGTTCCTTCGCGAGGGCGATGGCCTCCGCCGGAGTGACGGGGCCCTGGGCAAAGCCTTCGTTGCCCGCCACGAAGATCAGCTTCAACGCGTCGTCGTCGTTCGACCACGGCAGCGCGACGAGCGCGTTCCGGATCGCGAGGCCGGCGTACTCCTGACCGCCGTTGGTGCGCAGCGCGAAGAGCGCCTCGGAGACCCGATCGATCTCCTCGGTGAGCCCCACGACCTGCCGCAGGTAGCCCTCGGCCGCGGGCAGCGCGTCGTTGCCGTATTCGTAGAGCGCGAGTTGGAGGCGCGGCGCCTTGCCGTGGCGCTTCCCCTCGGAGAGCTGGTTGACGATGCGCCACAGCTCGGAGCGCGCCTGGTCGATCAGGCCATCCATGCTGCTGCTGGTGTCGAGCAGGAGCGCGACCTGGACCACCGGGCGCTCCCCGTCCGGCGTGACGTGGGTTACGGGCGGAGGGATGGGGTGGGGGTTGGGTGCGACGTCCTTCGGCTTGTCCGGGACGATCGCGGCGATCGCGACCATGCCGAGGGCGGCGGCGAAGAGTCCTAGGGTCTTGTGTTTGGATTGCATCTCGTTGGCTCCTTCACTCACAAGATACGGACGAGCCGCGCGTTCGTGTGTAACGCGCGGGTAACGGGCTCAGGCGTCGAACGGGTCCAGGTATGAGAGCGCGGAATCCCGGAACGAGCACCGCCGGGAGCGTGCGGGCCGCGGGTGTCGGCCCGCACGTGTGCGCGTTAGGCTGGCCGTCGTGGAGAGCGAGTTCGAGTCCACCGAGCGTCTCGCTCCGTCGGCCGCGCATCGCCTCGCGAAGTGGGACAGCGACCCGGCGACCGGCGCGACGACGTGGTCGCCTGCGATGTTCGACATCCTCGGCTATCGACCCGGCGAGGTGACACCGAGTCGCGCCGCGCTCCTCGATCGCGTCCACTCGGAAGACCGCGGCGCCGTCTCGACGCTGCTCGAGTCGAACGCCCCGACGACGAACCCCATGCAGCGCGACTGTCGGATCGTGCTCGAAGACGGCCTGTGCCGGCACGTGTCGATCGAGGTGTTCGTCCACGAGGACGCCGAGAGCGACGGGGCGCGCCTCTTCGGCCTCGTCCACGACGAGACGCACCTCCACCACGCGCGTCAGGAGCTCCAGCGCACGGCGGCGCGCCTCGGCCGGGTCAATCGCCTGGGGCGCGAGGTGACGAAGGAACTCGACCTGTCCGCGATCCTCGATGTCGTCGCCGAAGCGATGACCGATCTCGTGCGCCCGGATCGGCTCTCCGT
>JAUHYN010001390.1 GCA_030426505.1 bacterium
CGATCGCGCCGTCGACGAAGATGCGCGCGCCGTCCTCGCTCACGGTGATGTCGAGGAAGCCGACGTTCTCGAGCTTCTTCATCTTGAAGTCGAGCTCGAGCGGCTTGTCGTCCGGCATCACGAACTCGCGCTTGATCGGCTCGTAGCCGTTGAGATCGATGTAGAGCACGTGCGGTCCGGGCGTGACCTTGAACCGGAACGGCGTCTGCCCCTGGAGGCCCGTGTTGCGGTCGTCGAGGTAGATGTCCGCGCCGGTCGGGTCCGACTTCACGTACAGCTCCTGGAAGCGCGACTTGATCGACTTGCGCAGGCGCCGGATGAGCTCCTCGACGTCCGCGCGATCCGTCGCGTTCGGGTCGAGCTCGAGGTACTGCGTGAAGTAGTCGATCGCCTCCTCGTAGCGGCCCATCTTCTCGTAGGCCTTACCGATGTTGTACAGCGGGCCGGTCGTCGCCTTGAGGTCGAACGCGGCCTTGAACTCCTCGATCGCGGCCTCGTAGTCGCCCTTCGCGTACGCGCTGCGACCGGCCTCGATGCGCGCCTGGTACATCGCGTCGGGGCCGAGCTCCTCGGGCGCGAGCTTCTTCTTCAACAGCTCGATCTTCTCGAGGGTCTCGGCCTTGTCCCGCGCGTTGGACGCGAGCGTGACGTACTTCTCGTACCACTCGATCGCCTCCTTCCACTGGGAGAGGCGTTCGTGACACCGACCGATGTTGTAGGTCAGCGCCGGCGTCTGCTTGATGGCGAACGCCTTCTGGAACTGCTCGAGGGCTTCGACGTACCTCCCGGCCTTGTAGTATTCGCGGGCGGCCTCGGCGTACAGCTTGGCGACCTCCGTCGACGTACTCGTCCCGGTCTCGGCCGCCGCGGCGTCGTCTTCCTTGGGTGGCGCCTCCGTCTCCTGTCCGAAGGCGGGGGTCGCGATCGCGATCCCGCAGGACAGGAGGACGAGGCGCGCGAATAGCGCGTGTCGCACCATGCGCGGACACTCCCATGATCCCTTGGCCGATTCAACGCCTCGGCCTACGCTCACGTCGTGGTCCGTCGCGGTGAGTACCTCGAGCGCGCCGTGGTGATCCCCGGCGCCGACGTCCCGATCGAGGGCCTGTACCACCACGGCAAGCGACGCCCCGGACTCCTCGTCGTCCCGCCGCACCCCGAGCGCGGGGGATCGATGGAGGGCCCGATCGTCGCGGAGCTCGCGTGGGCCGTGACGCGCGCAGGGCACCCCACGCTGCGCTTCAACTACCGCGGCGTCGGCGCGAGCGGGGGCGCGTTCGATCCCGCGACGGTCGACGCGACGGCCGCCGTCGCCGCCGATCACCTCGCCGCCTGCTGCGACCCCGAGGATCCGCGCGTGCCGCTCGCCGTGGTGGGGCTCGGGTTCGGCGCGACCGTCGCCGCGCGCCTCGCGCGTGTGCGCGCGCACGTCACGCACCTGTTCCTCGTCTCGCCGGAGCCCGAGGCGCTCGAGGGCCTCGACGACTTCGCCCAGACCTTGGTCATCGCGATCGGCCAGGCCGACCCGATGGACCGCGCCCCCTTCGCCGCGCTCGCCCAGCGCGTCCGGGACGGGCGCCTGACCGTGATCTTCGGCGCAGATCGGGCCTTTCGGCGCGGGCTCGTCCAGCTCGGACGGGTCGTGGCGGAGACCCTACACCCACCCGGCGAGCTCGAGCTGGACTGACCCCGGACGGGACGCGCCGACCTGCGCCCACCGGTAAGGCTTGCTCGACCGGATTCTGCGTGCTAACCGGACCGCCCTTTCGCAGTAGCGAGAGGTCAACGACACACGCTCGACGATGGATCGGGGGTGCCGCGTTCTTCGAAGCGCGGTCGCGATCCAGGCCCAACGTCGAGCGGCGGATGAAACGACAACCCCCTAACCAAAAGAGGATTCGAACCATGTCCACAGTAACGATGAAGCAGATGCTCGAAGCCGGCGTTCACTTCGGCCACCAGACCAAG
>JAUHYN010001391.1 GCA_030426505.1 bacterium
CGTCACCGTAGCGCTTCACGACGTCGACGAGCTCGACCGCCGACGTCACGGCGCGGCCCCGGTCGGGCGCGCGAAGCCGTTCGACATCCACGACCGCCGCGCGCCTTCGAAGGCGCGCTCGTAGCGCTCGAGGACGATCGCGGCGTGGCGCCCGTCGGGGCTCTCGAAGACGCGCGCCTCGTCGAGCGCGTAGCGAATGACGCCGGAGCGTCGACGGGTGCCGGGCTCGATCGTCTGCCCGTCGATCACGAGGCGGTACGCGGCGCCCTTCTCGGCCTCGGGGCCGTACGGGTCGTCCGTCTCGTGCTTCACCTCGAACTCGACGCGCGAAGTGGCGCCGTTCGACCACGTGATGCGCCAGCCGTCGCCCGCCTTCGTGAGCTTGGTGGGCGGGAGGAAGTGGCCGACCACGACGCCATTCGCGTCGAGCAGCGGCGCGCGTCGAGCGTCGGCCACCGCGGCGAGGTCCGGCGGCACGCAGCCGTTGGCGCCGCCCTCCGGTTGGTCGCGCTTCACGTCGACTTCACCGCCGACGAACCGATCGCGCGAGGCGTCGACGACGTGGATGCGGAACGCGTCCGAGCAGTCGGCGCCCTCGGCGGGGACCCCGATCTGGAGCGCGTAGCGCTGCCCGTCCGCCGACCACCCGTAGAAGGTCAGCGCGTCGGGGATGTTCGGCGGCGTGAAGGCGCTCCGGTCGAGCGACCACGGCGGTCCACGCGTGACCGGCGCGCTGCCCGCGTCGCGCGGGGCCGGGGTGGGCGGCGGCGGCTCGGGGGGCGGCGGAGGCTCCGCTTTGGGCGGGCAGGCGGTGAGGGCCAACAGAGCGAGAGGCGCCAGGCGTCGCATCGCGCGGGTTGTCGCACGTCCCGGTGCGAGCGTCATGTCGGCGGGCCGCCTGGAAGCGCTGGGCTGATTCTGAGAATCATTATCGATAAACGGGTTCGCTCGTTTCGGCGCCCGACGACGCCGAGGGCCTCTGACGCGCGGCCCTCACGCGCCGAGCGCGCGGCGCCCCACGTTCCGGCGCCCGACTCCCCACTCGATCGACGCGATCGCGATCATCATCAACCCGATCAACACCGAGCTGTACGCGATGGCCGGCCCGTAGTCGCCGTTCTCGACGCGGCCCAGGATGTACGTCGTCGCGAGGTTGTGGTCGGCGCTCACGAGGAAGATCACCGCGCTCACCGCGGTCATCGCCCGCACGAATCCGTAGACGAGTGCGGCCACCAGCGCGGGCCGCAACAGCGGGAGCACCACGCGTCGCACCGTGCCGAACGCGGTCGCGCCCAAGGTGAGGGACGCCTCGTCGAGGCTCGCGTCGATCTGCGACAGGGTCGCGAGTCCGGAGCGCACGCCGACCGGCATGTTCCGGAAGACGAAACACGCCACGAGGATCACCGCACTCCCCGTGAGCTCGATCGGCGGCACGTTGAACGCGAGGACGTAGCTCACGCCGATCACCGTCCCCGGGATCGCGAAGGAGAGCATCGTGCCCAGCTCGAACGCGGCGTGACCGAAGAACCGCTGGCGCGCGAGGAGGTACGCCGTCGCGAGACCGATGAGCGCGGTGAGCGGCGCAGCGACCGCGGCGATCGTGACGGTCGTGAACAGCGAGTCCCAGGCGCCCCCGACGAGCTGGAAGTCACTCGTGACCCGGAAGACGTCGGCGTAGTGCTCGAAGGTCAGCGTGTGGTCGCGCCCCCAGATGCGGACGAAGCCGCCGAACACGATCATGCCGTACACGATCGCGGTGAAGCCGGCCCAGGGCAGCGCGGTCGCGCGCACGACGCGGTCGAGCCAGGTCGGGAGCGGGCACGGCGCGCCGGCGTCGGCCTTCCCGGTGACCGTCGTGTAGTTCTTCTTCCCGACCCACCGGCGCTGCAGGAAGAAGGCGGCGAGCGTGAAGGTGAGCAGCAGGATCGCGAGGGCGGCGGCGCGCGCGAGATCGCTCTGCGCGCCCG
>JAUHYN010000238.1 GCA_030426505.1 bacterium
CTACGAGGAGGGGCTGATGCGCCTCGAAGAGAAGTGGCGTGAGCTCGAGGACGACGGCGCCGATCTCGCCGCGCCCTACGACGCCGAGACGCACTACTCCGGCGATCTCGATCTGTACGGCCCGGCGTCGCTCTTCCAACTCGTGAGCCGCGTGAGCACCGCCGAGGGGCGGCGCACGCTCGGGCGCTATCTCGGCGAGATGGCGGACCGCGAAGAGGCGCTGTCCCGCCAGGCCGCCGTCACCGAGCTCGCCGCCGATCTCGACCTGCGCGAGCGCTACGTCGCGGCCGCCGCCGGTGAAGAGCTCGGTCGCATCGAGGACTCCGACTTGTTGGACTGGGCGGAGAAGGGGACGTCGCTCCCCAACGCGAAGGTCCTCTCGATCCTCGGGATCGCGCAGCCGATCGCGCTACTCGCGTCGTACCTGTTCTACTACTTCACCGCGAACGGCTGGCCGCTCGCGATCGCGATCATCGCGCAGGCCGCCACGTTGGTCCTCACGCGCAAGCAGGTGGAGGCCCGCGCGCACGTGATCTCCGGGCCGGAGCGGTTCCTGTCGCGGTTCGCGCGTCTGATCGAGGCGATCGAGTCCGGCGACTACTCGAGCCCGCGGCTGGTCGAGTTGAAAGCGCGCCTGTCGGCGGACGGCGTCGCCGCCTCGCAGCAGATCGTCGCGCTCGAGAAGATCGTGAACCGCCTCGATGCGCGGCTGAACGTCTTCTTCGCGCTGACGTTCGGTCCGGCGCTGCTGTGGGATCTCAACCTCGTGCTGCGCGCCGACCGCTGGCGCGAGGCCGCCGGCCCGCGCCTGCGCGGGTGGTTCGAAGCGATCGGTGAGGCCGAGGCGCTCGCGTCGTTCGCGGCGCTCCTCTTCGAGCGGCCGGACTACACGATGCCCGAGCTGGTGGAGACCGACGCGACCTTCGACGCCGAACAGCTCGCGCACCCGCTCCTCGATCGCCGCGCGGTCGTCGCGAACGATCTCACGCTGGGCGGGGCCGGCTCCGTGTTGCTCCTGTCCGGCTCGAACATGAGCGGCAAGAGCACGCTCCTCAGATCGGTCGGCATCAACCTCGTGCTGGCGCGCGCCGGGGCGCCGGTCGCAGCGAAGTCCCTTCGCGTGTCGATGCTCTCGCTCGCGACCTCGGTGCGCATCGTCGACTCGCTCGCCTCGGGCACTTCGCACTTCTACGCCGAGCTCAAGCGCCTCAAGTACGTCGTCGACTGCGCGGCGGCGGACGGACCGAAGCTCCTCTACCTGCTCGACGAGATGCTCCACGGGACGAACAGCCGCGAGCGGTTCATCGGGGCCACCTCCGTGATCCGCTGGCTGTCCAACAGCGGCGCGCTCGGTATCGTGACCACGCACGACCTCTCACTCGCGAAGGTCGCCGAAGACCTCCCGCCGAACCGCGCGAGGAACGCGCACTTCTCCGACGACGTAAACGCCGCGCGCATCGAGTTCGACTACGCCCTGCGCGAAGGCCCCGTGGTGTCGACGAACGCCCTGAGGTTGATGCGCGCGGTCGGCATCGACGTCGAGCTCACCGAGGACGCGAGCGCGTGAGGTGGACCGTCCTCGGGGCGGTGCTCTTCCTTGGCGCGTGTGGCGCGTCCGACGTCGACGCGATCGGTGACCTCCCCGCGGACACCGCGTTCGTCGCGGCGGTGTGGGAAGACGTCGCGGGCGAGCGCGTCGGGAGCACGCCGCTGGTCGCCTACGCGCCGGCGATGCGCCTTTCGGCCGACGTCGGGCGAGACGCCGAGCGCCTCTTCGTGTTCGCGTGGACCGAAGAGGACCTCGCCGCCGTCGAGGTCCCGGAAGACGTGCCCCGCGCGCCCGTCGACTACGCGTCCACCGCCGACCCGGTGCTGCCCGCTCCGTCGTGGGTGGGCGCCGGCGACGCCCACGAGCGTCCCGTCGCGCTCGCGCTCGCGCTCTCGCCCGGTCGCCCGCTCACCGTCGGGTGGCTCGACGCGTGCCCGCGCGTGCTCGTCCCGGACGAGACCCACTACGCCGACGTGCGCTGTATCCCTCGGCCCTGCGGGGGCGGGCCGGTGCAGGTCGGGTGTCGCCTCACGATCGACGTCTTCGCGTGCGGGATCGACGGCTACGAAGTCGAGCTGAGCGCGACGGGCGCGGTGGAAGCGATTCGCGCCGAGGGCAACGTGTGTCGCGAGGCCGACGCGCCCCCGGAGGCCGCGTTCGCGTTCACCTGCGGGACGTGCCGCACGGAGCTGTACTCGCTCCCGGCCGATACACCGGACCCGTTCGAGGTCTCCCGCCGCACCCTCGCGCCGCCGACGATCTTCGAGGACCTCGAAGACGCCAAGGAGACCGCCGCGCCCGCGCTGCTGGTCGACGGCGACTTCGCGATCGTCGCGACGATGGAGGACGCGTCGAGTTGGCGCGAGTGCGCCGAAGGCCCCCGCACCACACGACTCCACTTCTTTTCGACCGACGACGCATCACTCGTCCGGACCACCACCGTCGCGGGGTGTCTGTTCGAGCTCGAGCGCGATCCCGTGGCGCCCGGTTTCCTCGCGCTCGACTACGCGCGCGCCGTACGGCGGCTCGTGCGTTACGACGCCGCCGGGGTCGAGCTCGAGCACCTCGACCTGGACATGCTGGCCGAGGCGCCGGTCCGGGAGCCGCTCGAGTTGGCGGCGTTCGAGGCGGCCGAGCGCGTCGTGATCCTCGCGCAGCCCGAGCGCCGTGACGCCATGATCGTCTTCGTGCGCATGTCGCCGTTCGAGATCTCGAGCGCCTCGCTCCTCCCCGATCGTCGCGGGCGCACGATGGCGGAGGGCGACGGGTTCGTGGTCGTCGGGCAGTCGGGGCGCATGGAGTTGTGGGACCTCGAGACGGAGGCGTTCCGCGACGAGCTCACGCTCGGCACCGGCGAAGGCATCCAGAACAGCCCGGACGGAATCGCGTACTTCCCCGAGGGGCAGCGCATCGTGTCGGTGAACCTCGGCGATCGCGGCGGCGCGCACCAGATCGACCTCGACCGGAACCTCGCTTCGGCGCGGTTCTATCCGGACGTGCGGGTCCCGGTGAGTGTCGCGCGCCTCACGGCGAGCTACGCCGTGGCCACGGTCACGCGTCGCGGTGCGCCGTACGACACGGCGCTCGCATTGTACGACGTGGAGCGCGCGCGGTTCCTCCCGCGCTTCGCCGAGATCGGGCGGGGGCCGGTCCCCGAGCTCGCGGTCGACCGCACCGGGCGCGTGTGGGCGCTGCTCTCCGCCGAGGGGGTCCTCGCCACCGCTACGCTGCGCTGATCCACTGTGTCACGCTGCGACACGCCATTCGGACGGGCTCCTGTTCGCCTCGGGCCTTCCGACCGAAACACATGAGTTGGCGCGTCCTCCCTCATCCATCGTGGCGGCATTCACCGCGACGACCCTCGCGCTCGCCGTCTCGGCGACGCCGGGGGCGGTCCAGGGCGCCGAGCGCCAGGGGTACGGGAGCGAGGCGATCAAGGTCGCCTTCACGTTCAACTTCGCGCGCTACAGCCGCTGGCCGAGCGCGAGCCGTGGCCCCCTGAAGCTGTGCGTCTCGGCACGCGCGGACCAGGTCCGAGCCTTCGCCACGCTGGAGCGCCGCGACGTCAGTGGTCGCGCGATCGACGTCGTCGAGCTGGCCCCGGCCGAAGCGCCGAGTCACTGCGACATCGTCTTCATCGGCGCGGGCGCGCCGCGCCCCGAGTTCTGCGGCCACGACGCAGGGACGGCGCTCACCGTCACCGACCGCACCGACTGCCCGAGCATGGTCGAGCTGTTCCAGGCCGGCGACCAGGTCCGCTTCAACGTCGCGCTCGAACGCGTGAAGGCGTCGGGCCTCTCCATGAACCCCAAACTCCTGGCGCTCGCCGCCAACCTGAGGAAGTAGCGTGACGCGCAAGGGTCAAGAGCAAACCTCCTCGGTGAGGCGGCGCCTGACGGTCGCGATCGTCGCCGTGTCGATGGGTGCGCTGCTGTTCGCGTCCGGCGGCTTCATCACCTACGAGTGGTTCGTCGCACGCCGCGCCGTGATGAACGAGCTCGAGCTCGTGTCCAACATCATGGGCGAGCACCTGAGCGCGGCGCTCGCGTTCGACGACGCGCTCGCGGCCGAGGAGAGCATGCAGGCGCTCTCGCGCGGACACATGATCCAGCTGGGCTGCCTGTACAAGCTCGACGGCCAGCTCGTCGGGACCTATCCGCGCGATACGCGCGATCGCTGTCCGAAGACCGCCCCCGGCGTCGGCTGGGTGATCGAGGGCGCGCGCGCCGAGTATGGCGCGTCGATCCTCTCGCAGGACGAAGAGGTCGGCGTTCTCTATCTGCTCTGCGACTTCTCCGACCGCCTCCAGGGCCGCATCCAGCGGTACGGTCTCATCGCGCTCCTCACGGTGCTGATCCTGACGGTCATCGTCTACTTCCTCTCGGCCCGCCTGCGGATGATCCTGTCGCGACCGGTCGCGAGCCTCGTGACCACCGCGGAGCGCATCTCCGAGAAGCGCGACTACCGGATCCGCGCCGAGTACTCGGGCGAGGACGAGCTCGGCATCGGCGCGCTGACCCGCACGTTCAACGCGATGCTCGATCAGCTCCAGGCCCGCGACGCGGATCTCGTCCGCATGCGCGACGAGGCCGAGGCGGCGGCCCGCGCGAAGGCGCAGTTCCTCGCGAACATGAGCCACGAGATCCGGACGCCGATCAACGGCTTCATGGGCATGACCGCGCTGCTGCTCGACTCGGAGCTCGACCGCGACCAACGCGACCTCGCGACCACCGCGCTGCACTCCGCCGAGCTCCTCCTCACCGTCGTGAACGACGTGCTCGACTTCTCGAAGATCGACGCCGGGCGCATGGTGTTCGAGGAGATCTCCTTCGATCTCTACGCGTCGATCGAAGCGGTACGCGACGTCCTGATCACCCGCGCCCAGGACGCCAACGTTCGCCTGATCGTCTCGATCGACTCGGACGTCCCGGACGCGGTCGTCGGCGACCCCACGCGGCTCCGGCAGATCCTGATCAACCTGGTCGGCAACGCGATCAAGTTCACGCCCGCCGGGCACGTGCTGCTCGCGGTGGAGCGCGCCGACGACCCATCGCGGCTCCGCTTCGTCATCGAGGACTCCGGCATCGGCATCCCCCGCGCCCGGATTGCCGCGTTGTTCTCCGCGTTCACGCAGGTCGACGTCTCGAACACTCGCCGGTTCGGCGGGACCGGCCTCGGCCTCGCGATCACCAAGAAGCTCACCGAGGGCCTCGGCGGCGCGATCGACGTGACCTCCGAGGAAGGGGAGGGCTCGCGCTTCGTGGTCGAGTTGCCGCTCCCGGAGTGTACGCTCGAGTCGTCCTCGGTCCTGCGGCCCGTGAAGTCCGGGCGCGCCGCCGTGCTCGACGACAACGACATCGCCCGAACCGCGCTGCTGCGCGACCTCGAGCGGCTCGGGTTGGAGGCCGTCGGCTTCGCCGATGTCGACGCGTTGATCGCGTGGAGCGCCGCGCTCGGGGACGAGCCCGCCACCGTGTTCGCGGCGCCGTCCGCCGTGGGTGGGTTCGACGCGCTCGGCGCGCGGATCGAAGATGACGACACCCTCGCGAATCTGCGGTGGGTGCTGCTCGTCCGCCTCGGCGAGAGCGTACAGCGCTACGAGTGGTGCCACGCCTCCGTCGTCGCTCCGGCGCGCCGCCGTGACCTCGTCGCTTCGCTGCGACTGGAGCCGACGCACGATCTCGAAGCGGGGCGCCGCGGCGGCGCCGTGCCGCCGGTCGGAGCCGGCGATCGGCTCATGGTGCTGGTCGCCGAGGACAACCGCGTGAACCAGAAGGTCGCGCGGCGAATGCTCGACGCGATCGGCTGCGACTGCGAAGTCGTCGGCAACGGACGGGAGGCCGTCGAGGCCGTGACTTCGGGCGCCTACGACGTGGTCCTCATGGACTGCCAGATGCCCGAGATGGACGGCTACGAGGCCACCGCCGCTATCCGCGCGTTCGAGGGTCCGAGCTCGCGTATCCCCATCATCGCACTCACCGCCGAGGCGCTCCCGGAGGATCGCGGCCGCTGCATCGCCGCGGGGATGGACGACTACCTATCCAAGCCGATCGTGCGCGCGAGCTTGGTCGAGGCGCTCACTCGGATCGCGCAGGACGTCGAACGCGACGGTCGAAGGGAGGCATCGTGAATCGCCACTTGGTCCTCGCGCTCGCGTGGGCACTCATCGGAGCGTCCGATCCCGACGCGATCGACGACGAGGTCACCGACCTCATGAGTCTCTCGCTCGAGGAGCTGGCGGACGTGCGCGTCACGTCGGCGACGCTCGGTGAGCACGCGATTCGCCACGCCCCTTCGACGATGTCCGTGGTCACCGCGCAGCAGATCGAAGCGCTCGGTCTCCTCACGCTCGCGGACGCGCTGCGCCTCGTCCCCGGCTTCACGGTGCTCGATAACCAGTTCGGCGACCAGGTCGTCGCCGTCCGCGGCGTGCAGAATCAGGCGAACATCCTCGTCACGATCGACGGCCAGCCCGTCAACGACTTCTACGACGGCTACTTCGTCCCGCGCATCCCCCTCGCCAACGTGGAGCGCATCGAGGTCATCCGCGGCCCGGGCTCCGCGCTCTACGGCACGAACGCGTTCTCGGCGGTCATCTCGATCGTGACCCGCGGGGCGCCGGAGTCCGACGGTGGCGTCGGCGTCTTGACGGGCGCGGGCGACACGAACCTCGACGACGAGGTCGGCTACGGCGGCCGCATCGGCGTCGGCTTCCGCCTGCGCACCGGCCCGTGGAAGGTCGCGACGTTCGGTCAGTACCGCGAGACGACGGGCCCGAAGGTGAAGATCGAAGAGGACGCCTCCGCCGGTCGCCCGTACGCGAGCACGCCCGGCATGACCCGCCTCCCGGTGCAGTCCGGTTACGCACAGGTCGCCGCCACCCGCGAAGGCGTGTTGACCGAGCGCGACGCCGTCACGGTCGGCAGCACGATGATCCTCGACGCGCACGGGCCGTTCTTCGGGCCGTCGGGGACGCTGACGCCGGACTCCGACGTGCGGCGCCTGATCACGACCAACTACGCCGAGCACGCCCTCGACCTCGACGACGACTTCTCGCTGAGGACGCGCCTCAGCCTCGACGTGCAGCACCTCTCCGAACGGATCCAGGACCAGCCCAACGGCTACTTCTTCGACGCCGACGGCAACGGAGCGATCGACGACGACGAGCGGTTCGCGGACGGCAAGTGGCGCGAGCGGGACTACGTCGCGATGCGCTTCTCCGGTCGCACGCACCTGGTGTTCACGCGCGACTACGACGGTGGCACCGTCGATCGCCTCCGACTCCTCGCGGGCTTCCAGGTCGAGCACGACTGGCTCCCCTCGTTCGACTACGCCCAGAACTTCGCGAGCGACGGCGTTCGCGCGACGTTCGCGAACCACGACCAACTCCCGATCGAACAGCGCGGAGCGAAGCGCACGCTCGTCGCGCCCCTCGTTCAGGCCGAGCTCGTCCTGCTCGACGCCTTCTGGCTGACGGCTGGGCTCCGCTTCGACGCGTACAGCGACTTCGGGACCTCGTTGAACCCGCGCGTCGCGCTCATCTGGTCGCCGACCGAGCGCTTCGCGATGAAGCTCCTCTACGGTCGCGCCTTCCGCGCGCCGACGTTCGCGGAGCAGTACGACTACACGTCATTGACCCCGACCGGTTACCGCGTCCGCGGCGACGCGGACCTGGATCCCGAAGTCACGAACGCGGTGGAGCTCGGCGTCGACTGGCAGCCGAACCCGCACGTCGCGCTCCGGCTCGCGAGCTTCTACACGGTCACGAACGACACCATCAGCACCGACCCGACGTCGAACCTGGTCTTCACGGACGTGAAGAACTTCCCGGGGCAGGCGATGGTCGGCGCCGAAGGCGAGGTCCGCCTGCTCCTCGACGCGAACAACTACCTCGAGACCAACGTGAGCTACACGTACCGGCGCCAGACCGGCGAAGGGCTCGAGGGCTACGAGCAGTTCAACGATCTGAAGTTCACGAACCCGCGTCTCACGGACCTGCCCGATCTCCGGATCAACACTTCGCTCGTCACGCGCCCCGTCGATGCGCTCGTGGTCGGGCTCTCGCACGCGTTCCTGAGCGAGAGTCGCAACAACACGCGCTTCCAGTTCGAGTCGTTCGCGTACACGTACGTGCGCCCGGCGCACCACGAGCTCCGCGGGACGGCGACCTACACGATCCTCGACGGGCGGGTTCAGCTCACCTCGATCGTCGCGGTGCCGATCGACAAGACGCTCCCCGTTTGGCGCGCCTACGGCGAGCGCCAACTCCCCGCCGGCACCTGGTGGGCCAATCTGGGCGCCACGCTGCGTTTCGAGTGAGCCAAGCGAAAGAGAAGGAACCATGAACGAGAACAAGAGCATCATCGTCATCAGCGCGCTGGTCGCGGCGTGCAGCGGGACCGAGTCCCCGCCCAAGGAGGGTCAGGTCATCGGCCAGACCGCGGTAGCCATCGACACGCGCGTCGAGGTCACCCACTCCGGCGAGGCCGCGATCGGGAACTACATCGCGGACGTCCTCGCCTCCGAGTTCGCGACCCACGGACACCCGGTCGACGTCTCCATCGTGAACGCCGGCGCGATCCGCGGGGGGCCGGTCGACGAGACCACGTTCACGTTCCTCACGCCGGGCGCCGCGCGTGGGCAGGTCTACCCGGCCGGCGACCTCACCGACGTCGACGTCGCGGGCTGGCTCCCCTTCGCCAACGACCAGGTCATCCTCGAGATGACGGGCGAGCAGCTCCTCGTCGCGCTCGAGCGCAGCGCCGCCGCCTTGCCTGCGGACCTCGCCAACCTCGGCGGCGGCTGGCTCCTTCACGCCTCGTCGTCGCTCCGCTACGAGATCGACTGCGCCGGGGAACGCCAGACGATCAACGCGACCGGCGACGCAGTCGAGTCCCCCGGCACCCGCATCCGCCGCATCACGCTCCACGGCGAAGTGATCTTCGATCGTGAGAACGACATCGACGCGCTGGCGGCGACCTCCCTCGCGCTCGGCGTGAACAGCTTCCTCGGAGACGGGCGCGACGGCTTCCTCGTCTTCGGCGAGGTCTCGGACCGCGTGTTCATCGCGCACGACGACATGGACTGGGTCGACTCGGTGAAGAGCCACGTCACCGCGAACTCCCCGATCGCCCCCGCGACCGACGGGCGCATCGTGGTTCACGGCGAGTGCGGCACCCCGCTCACGCTCCCCTGAGCTTCAGCGCGACAGGATTCGAATCGCGCCGGAGAGCGCCTCGATCATCACGCTCACCTCGTTCGTCATCGCGAGGCGGTCGAGTTCCCGCTGGGCGGCGTCCTTCTGTCGCCCGTCCGGGAGCCGATCCACAGCCTGCTGCACGCGGTCGTTCAGCGCGATCGCGTCGCGTCGCGAACGCGAGCGCTTCAACGCGGACAGCGCTCCGCCCAGACCCGTCGGATCGCGCGCGGGCGGCTCGGCCTTGGGCGGCGGCTCGCTCTTGGGCGGCGCCGTCTTCACCGGCGCGGCCTTCGTCGCGCGCCGCGGGGGCGGCGGCGGAGGTGG
>JAUHYN010000239.1 GCA_030426505.1 bacterium
CCGCGATCCGCCGCACCTTGTCGTGCAGGTTGGCCGGCCCGCGCGCGACGGGGTCGGTCTCCGCGAAGTCCCACAGCATCGGTACGCCCGGGCCGCTCAACGCGCGCCCGACTTGTTCGTTCTCCGGGATCCACATCGACAGCCGGCTGTTCCAGTCCACGCACTGATCGACGAGGCCCGACAGCACGCCGCGATAGAAGCGGCGCTCGCCGTCCGGCAGCGCCGCGGTGACTTCGCGGATCGCGCCGATGGTCGCGAACAGCACCGCGCGCTGGCGCGGCGTGAAGATCGCGTCGTGCGTCGTGAGCCCGTGCAGCGGCGGGTTCACGATCCCGGACCACGCGTAGAGCTCGGTGGTCGGCGCCCGGACGCCGAGCGCACTGGCCAGCGCGAGCTCGCGCGTGGCGAGCACTTCCGACTCCGGCACCGCGTCCGGGCGCGGCGGGGCGAACCGCTTGCCGAGCCCGCGCGCGGAGTAGACGACCGCGACCAACACGTCCTCGGCGGCGTCCACGCGCGTCCCCGCGGGCGCATCACACGCCGGGCACTTCGTGTGCGGCGACACCGCGTGATCGCCGAAGGCGAGCGCTTCGGCGCCCTCGCCGCGCGACGGCACCACGGCGATCGACTGCTTCTTCGAGAGCCAGCGCCGCCGTGACAAGTGGAAGCGGTACCCGCACGCGCAGGTCACGCGATAGGTGAAGAGGTAGTTCGTCGGCGCGCGGCCTCCTTCGGCGAGGCCGCGCAGCGGGAACACCGGCGCGGTGAGGCGCGCGACGATCGCGAGCGCCGCATCGCCGAGCTCGCGGACACGATCCGCCAGGCGCGCGGGGTCCGCGTCGGGGACGAGCTCCAGCCAGCACCGGTTGATGAAGACGGCGAGCTCGTTGTTGTCGACGGCGGTCGCGCGGACGCCGAGGCGGCGCGCCTCGAGCGGGATGGTGCCGCCGCCGGCGAACGGATCGAGGAGCCTCGGGGCGCCCTCGACGGCGGCCCGGAGCGCGTCTTCGACTTCCGTGGACGGGGAATCGCTCAGCGAAGCGAGCAGCGCGCGGTTGTCCGCGGAGTCGTCGACGAGCGCCGCGAACACTGCGGCCCGCATCGCGGCGTGCGGGCGACGCGCCCACCACGTGAGCGCGGTGTGCGGCGTCTGCCCGCGCCCGTAGCGCTCGCGGCGACCGGCGGCGGCGACGGAGGCGTCGAGGCCGCGTTCGATCAGCGGGCGCATCGGGCGCGCATCATAGCGTCACTCGTGTTCGAACAGGCTCTTCATCAGGCTGAAGCACATCAGCACGAGGATGATCGCGAACGGGGCGCCGATGCAGATCACCGCGGACTGGAGCGCCTTGAGGCCCGCCTTGCCGGCGGCGCCGAGGAGCACCGCCGCCACCGCGCCCTCCGCGACGGCCCAGAACACCCGCTGCCAGATCGGCGGGTTGGGGTGACCACCGGAGGTCAGCATGTCGACGACGAACGACGCGGAGTCCGATGAGGTCACGAAGAACACCGACACGACACACGCCGCGAGGAGTGAAGTGATCGATCCCATCGGGAGCCGCTCGAGCATCACGTAGATCGCGGTCGCGACGCTCTCGTTCACCGCGGTCGAGACGCCGCCGCCGCCCTCGATCTCCATCCACAGCGCCGTGTCGCCGAACACCGCGAACCAGATGAACGTGACGAGGGTCGGGACGAACAGGACGCCGAGGACGAACTCACGGATCGTGCGCCCGCGCGAGATGCGCGCGACGAACATGCCGACGAACGGCGCCCACGCGATCCACCAGGCCCAGTAGAAGTACGTCCAGCCCTTGTTCCAGTCGGTGCCGCCGTCGAGGCGCCCGGTCCAGAACGTGCGCTCGGGGAGCGTCATGAGGTAGCGGCCGATGTGATCCGGGAACGCGTCGAGGATGTAGAGCGTCGGGCCGGTGAAGAACACGAACACCATCAGCAGCGCGGCGAGGATCATGTTCAGCTCCGAGAGCCGACGGATGCCCTTGTCGACGCCGGTCACCAACGACACCGTCGCGCACCCGGTGATGATCACGATCAGGACGATCTGCGCCGTCGTCCCCGTCGGGGTGTCGAAGAGGTGGTGCAGGCCGGCGTCGATCTGCTTGGCGCCGAGGCCGAGCGACGTGGCGAGCCCGAACAGCGTCCCGAACACCGCGATGATGTCGACGATGTGACCGGGCAACCCGTGGATGCGCTCGCCGAGGAGCGGGTAGAACGCGCTCCGCAACGTGAGCGGCAGCCCGCGCCGGTACGCGAAGTACGCGATCGCCAACCCCATCGCGACGTAGATCGCCCACGCGTGCAGGCCCCAGTGGAAGTACGTAAGGGGGAGCGCCTCGCGCGCCGCGGCGACCGTCGACCCCTCGCCCGTCGGCGGCCCGGCGTACATCATCATCGGCTGCGCGACGCCGTAGAAGACGAGGCCGATGCCCATGCCGGCCGAGAACAGCATCGCGAACCAGGTCGGCGTGGAGTAATCCGGGACGTCGTCGTCGTCCCCGAGCTTCACGTGCCTGAAGCGCGAGAACGCGAGCCAGATACAGAAGCCGAGGAAGAAGGCGACGGCGAGGATGTAGAACCAGCCGAAGTGGGTCGCAACGGCGTCCAGCATCTTCGGGAACACCGCCGCGGCGACATCGGAGAAGAACGCGCCGAATATCACGAACCCGACGAGCGCCAACGCGGACGTGAAGAAGACGGGTGGGTTGACGGCGAGGTTCTGCTTTTTCACGTGGGACCTATCTGGGCTTGTCGAAGCGGAGGATCCCCCAGGCGAGGTAACCGCGACTGCCGGCGTCGACCCAGTGGCCGAGGCCCTTCTGCATGCGCTCCAGATACGCGGCGCTGCAGACCTTCAACAGCTCGTCGCTGCGGCGTTGAATCTCCTTCGAGACCGCCGAGTAGTGCGTCACGAGGTGAGGCGTCAGGTCATCGACGCTCTTCTCGGTGAAGCCGAGCTTCCCGAGCTCCTCGCGGTAGAACGCGAACGACCCCATCGACTCGAGGTGAATGCGCTCGAGCACCGGCGCGAGGACGCCGTCGGGGCAGTCGTCGGCCTGCATCGGATCCGTGAAGACGAGCTCGCCGCCCGGCTTCAGCACACGATCGACCTCGGCGAGCACGCCCTTCTTGTCACCGCTGTGCAGGAACGCGTCCTGCGACCAGACGCAGTCCACCGACGCGTCGGGGAGCGGGATCGTCTCGAACGCGCCGTCGATCACTTCGATGCGATCCGAGAGCCCGGCCTCGGCGGTCATCTTCCGGTTGCGCTCGTTCTGGACGGTGCTGAGGTTGAGGCAAGCCACCTTGCAACCGAACGTCCTCGACAGCCACCGCGCGGCGCCGCCGTAGCCGGCGCCGCAGTCGAGCACCGTACGCTCCTTGTCGAGCACGACCGAACGCGCCATGCGCTCGACCGTGCGGTGACTCGCGTCGCGGATCGGCTCGTCCGGCCGCTCGTACACGCCGATGTGGATGTCTTCCCCGCCCCAGACGTGGAAGTAGAACGCGTCGGCGTCGTCGCTGTCGTAGTACTCCTTGGTGACGTCGGTGACGCTCAAAGCTCGTCGTCCTGGTTCGGCATGTACGTGTCGCCGTACGCCTTCGAAGCCACGTGGATGAAGAAGTCCGGGCGCTCCTGGCGGTGCGTCTCCTGGAAGTCTCCGAACGTCTGCACGGTCTGGAACCCGACGTCGAACATCAGCTTGCGCGTGTAACCGCGACGCAGCGGGTACATGTTGAGGTGGTACTTCGAGCCGTCCGGGAAGCTGTAGCAGAAGCGCGCCAGGCCCTCGTCGACGTGCTCCGGCTCCGCCGTCACGTCCTCGCCGCAGTAGTAGAACTTGTGCTTCGACGAGAAGCCGTCGTCGAGGATCGAGTCGTAGTTGCGCTGGTCGAGGATCAGGATCCCGTCGTGCCGGAGCGCCGCGTAGAACTCGGCGAGCGCCTTGCGGCGGTCGCGCTCCTTGAACAGGTGCGTGAACGAGTTGCCGAGGCAGATGACTGCGTCGAACTTGCCGCTGATGTCCTTGTTGAGCCAACGCCAGTCGGCCTGGATCGTCTGGAGGATCTCGCCGCGCTTGCGCCCGTTCTCGAAGGCGCGCGCGAGCATCTCGGGCGAGCCATCCGCGCTCGTGACGTCGAACCCGGCCTGCTTCAGCCGGACCGAGTGGAAGCCGGTGCCCGTAGCGACATCGAGGACACGTTTCGCGCCCTTGGCCTTGAGCGCCTTGATGAAGAAGTCACCCTCACTGGCGCCGCGGCGGTCCCAGTCGATCAGTGCATCCCACTTCTCGACGAACGCGTGGACGTACTCCTCACGGTAGTGCTCGGTATCGCGAACGGCGATCGGATTGTCGCCGAACTCTTGCTGCCGCTTGTTGTGGTTCTCTCGAGTTTCGGTCGCTGAAGACAAACCTCTCCCCTTCCTTCCGCACCCTTCGTAGGGGCGCAGAGGCTGGTTTTCACCGCGCTGACACGCGGCCTCATCGAATGTGTTCGACGTTGATAGACGACCGCGCCGCGCCCGTCAAGATCACACTTCCTGAGTGTAATATACTGAATATACGGAATTCACGCGATCGTGAGACCGGCGCGCTCGAACGTCTCCTGCAAAAACGCAACGAAAGCGCGCACTCGCGGCGATCGGTGCCGACCGGGCGCCGCGACGGCCTGGATCGGCGGCCCTGCGGTCGTGAACGGCTCGAGCACCTCGACGAGCCGCCCCTCCGCGATCGCGCGAACCACCATGAAATCCATCGCTTGGACGAGGCCTGCGCCGGCTTCGGCCGCCGCTACGAGCGCCGCACCGTCGTCCGTGAGCAGGCTCCCTTGCACGCGGACGAGCGCGTCGCCGTACGTCCAATCGCGGGGGCGCCCATCCGGAGCGAGGAAGCGCAGGCACGCGTGATCGGTCAGGTCGGCCGGTGTGCGCGGCGCGCCGCTGCGCGCGAGGTACGCGGGTGACGCGACGGTGACCCACCGCGTGGATGCGAGGACCCACCGCTTCGCGTCGAGATCGTCCAGCTCGCCGATACGGACGGCGACGTCCACGTTCTCCTTCGCGAAGCGCACGAGCCGGTCGATGAACGTGATCTGCAGCTGGAGGCCGGGGTAACGATCGAACAGCTTCGGGAGCGCCGGCGCGATCAACTCACGCGCGAGGGTCCGCGACGCGCTCGCCCTCAGGAGCCCCTGAGGCCGCCGCTGCGCGCTCGACGCGAAGTCCTGCGCCGCGAGCCCACGCGTCACCGCGTCGCGGTAGCAGGCCAGGATGGTCTCCCCCTCGTCCGTGGGCCGCACGCTCCGTGAGGTCCGCATCAACAACCGCACGCCGAGCCGCTGCTCGAGCCGCTGAACCGCCTTCGTCACCGCCGACGGCGTCACGCCGAGCCGCTCCGCCGCGCCGCGAATCGAGCCCGCCTCCGCCGCGACGACGAAGGGGACGACTCCGGAGAACAGATCGAGCGGGGGATTCATCGTTAACTTCTGGTCAACGATACCATGACCTCGAGGGGCCTTGTTTACCTCCCCTCCCGAGCGCAAGGTCGGCGCATGAAGATCGCAGTCCTGGGAACCGGAGAAGTCGGACGCCGCATCGCCACGCGGCTCGTCGAGGTCGGCCACGAGGTCAGCCTCGGGTCTCGCACGGCGGACAACGCCGCCGCGACGCAGTGGGCGGAGGAGACCGGCGACGGCGCCTCGCACGGCACCTTCCGCGACGCGGCCGAAGGCGCGGCCGTCGTCTTCAACTGCACGAAGGGCGAACACACGATGGCCGTCCTCGAAGCCGCTGGCGCCGCCTCACTGGACGGCAAGGTCCTCATCGACGTCGCCAACCCGCTCGACTTCTCGAACGGCTTCCCGCCGTCCCTCACCGTGTCGAACACCGACTCGCTCGCCGAACGGATCCAGCGCGCGTACCCGAACACGAAGGTCGTCAAAGCGCTCAACACGATGTCGAACCCGGTGATGGTGAATCCGCGGATGCTCGCCGGCACCCACCACACCTTCCTCAGCGGCGACCACGAAGACGCCAAGTCCACGGTGCGGGGCCTCCTCGAGTCGTTCGGGTGGGCGTCGGAGGAGATCGTCGATCTCGGCGGCCTCGCGACCGCGCGCGGCACCGAGGCGTTCCTGCTGCTGTGGGTCCGCCTCTACGGCGCCGTCGGCACGGGCGAGTTCAACATCGGGATCGTGAAGAAGGCGGGCTGAGGTGGACCGCGTCGCCGTCGTCACCGGAGCCAAGGGCGGCCTCGGCTTCGAGACCTGCCGCCAGCTCGCCGAGCGCGGGATGAAGGTCGTCCTCACCGCGCGCCGCCTCGAAGTCGCCGAGGAGGCCGCGGCCCGCCTCGACGGCGTGACCGCGGGCGAGCTCGACGTGTCGGACGACGGGAGCGTCGACGCGTTCTTCACGCGCCTCGCCGACGAACACGGTCGCTGTGACGTTCTCGTGAACAACGCCGGCACCATCTTCGACGGCGACCGCGGCTCGGCCCTCGACGTCCCCGCCGACGTCCTCCTCCGCGCGATCGACAACAACGCGCTCGGCGCCTACCGCTGCGCGCGGCGCGCGCTGCCGATGATGAACGCGGAAGGGTACGGGCGCATCGTCAACGTCTCGTCCGGCATGGGCGCGCTGAACGACATGGGCGACGGCTACCCGGCCTACCGCGTGTCGAAGACCGCGCTCAACGCGATCACCGTGTTGCTCGCGCACCAGGCCCGCGGCGACGTGAAGGTCAACGTCATCTGTCCCGGCTGGGTCCGTACCGACATGGGCGGACCGTCGGCCTCGCGCAGCATCGAAGAGAGCGTCCCCGGCATCGTGTGGGCCGCGACGCTCGGCGCGTCGGGCCCCTCCGGCGGCTTCTTCCGCGACGGCGAACCCATCGACTGGTAGCGCCGATGAGGCTATGTGCGCGCGATGCTCCGTCGCGCTGCACTCGCGCTCCTCCTCGTCACCGCCTGCGCGCACGCGCCCACGAAGTCGTCCGACTCGAAGCCGTCGTTCTTGTGGCGCGCGACGATGCCGGGGCAACCGGGCACCGTCTACGTCCTCGGCTCCGTCCACTTCCGCTCTTCGGAGCGCAAGCTCGACAAGTCGATCACCGACGCGGTCACGAAGGCGGATCACTTGGTGTTCGAGGTCGACGAGAAGGGGAGCGAAGGCGCCGCCGCGGCGTGGATCGCTGCGAACGGGATGTACACCGACGGGCGCTCGCTCGCCGACACGGTCAGCCCCGAGACCGTGAAGCGCCTCGAAGCGATCCTCGGCGATCCCAATCAACCGGGGAGCCTCCCCCGCGAACAACTCCTCGCGATGCGCCCGTGGCTCGTCACGATGATGGTCCCGGCGGTCGTCATGGCGCGCAACGGGATCGAGGCGGAGCGCGGACTCGACAAGGCCGTGCGTCGCTTCGGGACGAACCAGCCCGCCAAGGAGCGCGAGCTACACTTCCTCGAGACGATCCAAGAGCAGCTCGAGATGTTGCTGTCGCTCGAGCAGCTCGACGCCGAGACGCTGGTGTCGGAGACGCTCCGCGGCGTCGAACAGGGTGAGGTGTTGAAGCTGATCGATCTCTACGAGGCCGGCGACGTCGCGGGGCTCACCGCGCTCGTCGCGCTCCCGCCGGAGGCCTCGCCCGAGGAGCGCGCCGTCATGAAGCGGACGATCACGGACCGCAACCACACGATGCACGCCGGCATCCGGCCGTTCTTCGAGCGCGACGCCACGACCGTCGTCACCGTGGGCGCCGCGCACCTCGTCGGCGATGAAGGCCTCGTCGCGCTCCTCGAAGCCGACGGCGCCGAGCTCGAACCGATCGCGCCCGCCGGCCCCGCGTCGGACGAGGTCCTCGCAGTGATGGAGCCGAAGGCCGAGACCTACCGCTCCGACGAGGACGGCTTCGAGCTCGACACGCCGTTCAACGTGTTGCGGATGAACGAGGGCGGCTCGCCGTCGCACGTGATGTCGCTCGGGAGCTCGTCGTTCCTGATGATCAGCTCCGCCGCGATTCCGGAGGGCATGGACCCGCCGTATGAAGCGAAGGCCCACGCGGCGCAGATGGTGATCCAACAGGTCGAGGTGAAGGACCTGAACGTCGCGCCGCAGAAGATCGCCGGCTTCGACGCGGCGGTGGCGACCGGGACCAAGGACGGAAAGTTCGTGGTGGTGCGCGCGCTCTCCGCGCCGGGGCGCGTGTTCACGCTGATGTCGATGACGAAGCTCGGGGACGCCGCCATCCTCGAGAAGGTGGACGCGATCCTCGCGACGTTCCGCGTGATCGCGCCCTGAGCGGCGCTACTCCTTGCCTTCGCGGAGCTTCGCGAGGACAGAGAAGTCTTCCAGCGTGGTGGTGTCGCCCTCGGGCTGCTTGCCCGCCGCGATCTCCTTCAACAGGCGCCGCATGATCTTGCCGGAGCGCGTCTTCGGGAGCGCGTCCGCGAGGCGCACGTCGTCCGGCTTCGCGATCGGACCGATCACCTTCGAGACGTACTCGCGCAGCTCGGCCTTGATCTCGTCGCCCGCATTCGATGACGCCTTCAACGTCACGAACGCCACGACCGCCTGCCCCTTGATGTCGTCCGGCCGACCCACGACCGCCGCCTCCGCGACCGCGTCGTGCTGCACCAACGCGCTCTCGACCTCGGCCGTCCCGAGGCGGTGACCGGAGACGTTCAACACGTCGTCCATGCGGCCCATCACCCAGAAGTAACCGTCGGCGTCGCGGCGCGCGCTGTCGCCCGCGAAGTAGCAGCCCTTCACCGTCGACCAGTACGTGTCGCGGTAGCGCTGCTCGTCTCCGTAGATCCCGCGCAGCATCGACGGCCACGGCTTCTTGATCACGAGCAGGCCGCCCTCGTTCGGGCCGACGGACTTCCCGTCTTCCGTCACGACGTCCGCGTCGACCCCGAAGAACGGCAACGTCGCGCTCCCCGGCTTCGTGGGCGTCGCGCCCGGCAGCGGCGTGATCATCATGCCGCCCGTCTCGGTCTGCCACCACGTGTCGACGATCGGGCAGCGCTTGCCGCCGATGACCTCGTGGTACCAGATCCACGCCTCCGGGTTGATCGGCTCGCCCACCGTGCCGAGCACGCGCAGCGACGAGAGGTCGTACGCATTCGGGAACTGATCCCCCGCGCGGATGAACGCGCGGATCGCCGTGGGCGCCGTGTAGAAGATCGACACGCGGTGGCGCTCGACGATGTCCCAGAAGCGACCGAAGTCCGGCTGCGTCGGCGCGCCCTCGTACATCATCACGGTCGCGCCATTCGAGAGCGGCCCGTACACGATGTAGCTGTGGCCGGTGATCCAACCGACGTCCGCCGTACACCAGTAGACGTCGTCCTCCTTCAGGTCGAACACGTACTTCGACGTGAGCGTGGTCCCGACGCAGGCCGAGCCCGACGGGAGCTTTGCCGCTATCGCGAGCGCGGACGCGCTGGACGAGATCGCCGACAAACTGCAAGAGATACTCGACAGGTACGGCCCGCGCGCCATTGCCAGCTACAACGGCACCTACTCCTTCCAGAACTCCGCCGCACACGATGTTG
>JAUHYN010000240.1 GCA_030426505.1 bacterium
GTCCCGAGCTGCCCATCGTCATTTCGACCCCAGCACGAGACCTGACCACCGCGGATTGCGCAGGTGTGCCAGTGCCCGGCGCCGATTGCCGTCACGTCGGCGATCGGGACATCGGCGGCGTTGGCGGCCGGACCCACGCCGTCGCCGCGCGATGTCGTGTCACCGTAGCCGAGCTGTCCGTCGTCCCCGAGGCCGAAGCAGCGCACGAACGACGGCGCGACCAGGGCGCACGTGTGACCAAGCCCGAAGGCGACATCGAGCACCTGATTCTCGTGAAAGATCGCCGCGACGGAGCGGGAGGCGTCCGTCGTGAGTTCGCACGATGTCGCGCGCGCCGAGCTCGCGCAGGCGCCGCCCCAGGCGTGGAAGCGTGAACCGCTCGCAGGGGCTTGGAAGAGCGTTACGCGCGTGTCCGGGACGAAGTGGGCGGTGCAGTCGACGCCGCACGAGATCCCGATCGGCGTCGACGTGACGACGCCACGACCGGAGCCTTCCAGCGTGACCTGGATCGGAACTGTAATGTCCGTGAAGAGCGCCGCGACGTCGGTGTTGCCGGACAGCGTGATTCGGCATTCGGCGACTCCCGAACAATCGCCGCTCCACCCGTCGAACCGAGCGCGGGGGTTGGGTCGAACGGCGAGCACCACCTGATCGCCGTCGAGGTAGGATGCCGTGCAGCGCCCCGGACAATCGATCGCGCCGTCCGTCGATTCGACGCGGCCGTAGGACTGGCCTGTTCCGACGAGTGAAACCTCCAACGAGCGGGTCGTTCGCATGAAGCGCGCCCCGACCGAGCGATCTCGGCTCATCTCGAGCATGCAGATCGACCCACTCGAGGCGCTGCAATCGTCCGCCCACTCTGCGAGTTCGGATCCTGCGTCGGGGACCGCGCTCAGTTCCACGATCGTCCCGTGTGGGAAGTCCGCGGTACAATCTTCGGAGCAATCGAACTCATCGGGACCGACGATTCGTCCTGAGCCCGTCGCGGTGACGGTCAGGGTGCGTTCGGGCCAAACGAACGACGCTGTGATCGAGGTGTTGTCCTCCACGAGCACGCGGCAGGTCGGGGCTGTCCCGCAGCCTTCGACGGACCAGCTCTGGAAGGTTGCGTCGGCGGTCGGGATCGCGACCAGGAGGATATTGGATCGCTCGTCGACCTCCGCCGAACAGTCGTTCGGACAGACCTGGTCGAGGAACTCGACGGTACCGGGGCCGCTCGACGTCACGTCGATCGAATAGCGATCGATTTCGTCGACCACCGCACCGCAGGCCGTCCCGAGGACGATGAGGGTCGCTCCCAGCGCGCGCACGAGCGAGACCTTAGTGCGGCGCGCAGGGAAAGGAAAACCAAGAAGCGCGCCCTCAGGGCGTCTCCACCTCCAAATCTCCCAACCCCAGCTTTTGCAACTCCATCGCCACCACCGCCGAGTCACCCACCATCAACACCTGCATCACGCTCGGGTCGAAGTACTTCTTCGCCGCCGCGCGCACCGACTCCAGGTCCGCCGCGTCGTACTTGGCCGTGATCTTGTCGTAGTAGTCGAGCGGCAGCCCGTACACGAAGATCGTCGACGCCGCGCTCGCGATCGCGCCACTTCGCTCGAACGTGCCGGACAGCGACTTGATCAACGCGTCGCGCGCGCGTCCGACTTCCTCCTCGGTTGGCGGCTTCGTCGACATGCCCTCGAGCTCCGCGAAGATCTCCTTCAGGCCGAGCGCCGTCGCGTCTGCGCGGATGGCGGAGTAGGCGAGGAAGACGCCCGTGCCGAGGCGGAACGCCGCCTGCGAACCGGCGCCGTACGTGATCGCCTTGTCCTCCCGCAAATTCATGTTGAGGCGCGAAGAGAACGCGCCGCCGTAGACGTCGTTCGCGAGCGTCAGCGCCGCCTCGTCCGGGTGGCCGCGCTCGAAGAGCGGGCGGCCGATGATCGTCATCGTCTGCGGCGAGCCCGGCTTGTCGAGGAAGATCAACTTCTCGCGCTTCTTCGGCGCCGCCGCGGGCACCGTCGGGAGCGGCTCCACGTCGCGTTTCCACGCGCCGAGGTGCTTCTCCGCGAGCGCCTTCACCTCGTCGACCGAGAGGCTCCCGGCCGCGAGCAGCGCCGAGTGCTTCGGGCTCATCGTCCGCTCGAAGAACGCCTTCGCCTGGTCGAGCGTCAGCGTCTTCACCGAGTCGACCGAGCCCGTCGGCGGGTGCCCGTACGGGTGCTCCGCGCCGTAGATCAGCGCCGGCACCTGCTCGAACGCCAACCCCTGCGGCGAGCCGCGCCGACGGATCAACGACGCGAGCCGCTGGTTCTTCACGCGCTCGAAGTCTGCCGGATCGAACCGTGGCGTGAGCGCCGCCGCCGCGAGTAGCTCCAACATCCCGTCCGCGTTGCGCGACAACCCACTGATGCTCACCGACCCGCGGTCGCGCGAGCCGTCACTCGAGAACGACGCGCCGAGGTCCGCGATCGCGTCCGAGAACTCGAGCGCCGACAGCTTCGCCGTGCTCTCGCCGATCATCTCGTACGTGATGCTCGCGAGGCCCGCGCCGCCCTTCGGATCGAGCATCGCGCCGCCCTTCGTGACCAGCGAGAACGACATCACCGGGAGCGTGTCGAGCTCGGCCACGATGATCGTCAGCCCGTTCGACAACTCCACCTGCTCGTACTTCGGCAGGCGCGGCGGCTTCGGCTCGCCGACCTTCGGGCGCTCCGCCCTCCAAGCCTCGCTCGCCGGTACCTCGATTCCCGAGACCTCCGAAGCCTCCGCGGCCGCCGGCGCCGCGTGTTCCGGAGACTCGTGCGGCACCGCCACCACCATCAGCGTCAACGCTTCGAGGATCATTCGGCCGCTCCCTTCGGCGTCGCGAGGATCGTGACGCTCTTGTCGTTCAGGTACTTCTTCTGCACGCGCTTCAGGTCGTCGATGGTCACGCTGCGGTAGCGCTCGAGATCCCACGCCACACGCCCCGGGTCGCCGAGGTAGTGGTTGTAGACCTGCAGCCGCTCCGCGCGTCCGCCGAACCCACCGAGCTGCTCGAGCCCGCGCACGATCGAAGTCTCCTGTGAGTTCTGCGCGCGCTTCAGCTCCGCCGCCGTCGGCGGGTTCTTCTCGAGGCCCGCGAGCACCTCGCGGATGGCGGCCTCCGCCTCCGCGAGCGTGCGCCCGGGCCGCACCACGAGATCGATTTGGAACACGCCGCCGGACGTGTGCTCCTGGAAGTACGCGGTCACGCTCTGCGCGATCTGCTCGTCGTGGCTCACGCGCTTGTCGAGGCGCGCCGAGCGCGTCCCCGAGATCACGTGCGACAACAGATCGAGCGCGGCGGTGTCCTCCTCGTACGAGGAAGGCCCGCGCCACGCGATCGAGATCTTCGGCAGCTTCGCGACCGGCTCCTCGAAGTCGATGCGAATGGCCTCCTCGATCTTCGGCGCGGGGACGTCGCGGCGCGGCGGCTTCGGCTTGCCGGTGAGCGTCCCGAAGTACTTCTGCACCAGCGCCTTCGCCTCCGCCGTCTCGAAGTCACCCGCGATGACGAGCGTGGCGTTCGCGGGCGTGTAGTACGTGCGGAAGAACTCGCGGACGTCGTCGAGCGTCGCCGCCGCGATGTCCTCCATCGAGCCGATCACGCTCCCGTAGTACGGGTGCGGCTTCGGGTAGAGCGTCTGCGTGAGCTTCTCGTCCATCAGGCCGTACTCACGGTTCTCGACGGACTGGCGGCGCTCGTTCTGCACCACGCCGATCTGGACGTCGAGCGCCTTCTTGGTCAGTGACGCGAGCAAGAAACCCATCCGGTCCGACTCGAGCCACAGCACCGTCTCGAGCTCGTGCGACGGCACGGTCTCGAAGTAGTTCGTGCGGTCGAAGTTCGTCGTCCCGTTGAGCGACGTGCCGCCGATCTGCTCGAGGATGCGGAAGAACTGATCTTCACCGACGTGCGGCGACGCCTGGAACATCATGTGTTCGAACAGGTGCGCGAAGCCGGAGCGCCCCTCGACCTCGTCGATCGCGCCCACGTGGTACCAGGTGCTCACGGCGACCAACGGCAGCCGCGTGTCCTGGTGCAGGATGACCTCCAGCCCGTTGTCGAGCTCGTACATCTCGTGAGGAATCGAGACCTCGGCGGCGTCGCCCGCCTTCGGATCCATCGTCCCCGTCGTCTTGCAGCCCAACGCGGCCGTACAGGCCAACGCCAAGAGGCTCGGTGTCCGCTTCATCGCGGCGGACCGTAGCCCCGGCGCAGACGCCCGTCGAGTGTCGGTTGACCGCGAATCGACGCGGGGACAGGGTCCGCTCGCGTGCGCGGAATGAGGGGGAGGGCTGTCGTGTTGATGTCGATCGCGAGCCTCCTCGCGAGCTGCAACCTCGACACCGATCGCCCCGCGCCGAACGTCGCGCCGCCCACCCAGCAGGGCGCGTGCGGCACCACCGAGTCCGTGTTCCCGCAGCTGTTGGCGTTCGTGCGCGAGGACCGCTTCGCGCCGCTGCGCGAGGTGTTGGAGGCGCGCTTCCTCCCCTCCGAAGCGAACCCGCAGCCGGACCCCTCGTTCCGCACGATCGTCGACGCGCTCCTCCGCCTCGTGACCCAACTCGGCCTCGACGAGACCGCGTACGTCGCGCACCTCGCGTCGACCGAACAGGTCGAGACCGAGCTCGGCCCGCTCGTCGTCCTCGCGCTCGAGTTCGTGGACGGGCGCCTCGACGACGAGCCGCGCTACGAGGCGCTCGACGCCGGCGCACACTTCATCCGCGTCTGCGATCCGAACCACCTCCTCACCGCGATCGAGATGCTGCTGCGGTTCGAGTCGCCGTCCACCGGTGGGCCGTGGATCGTCGCGCTGCTCGACGAGCTGCGGCTGCTCCTCGCGGACCCCACGCTCGAGTCGTTCCTCGCGTCGTTCGAGCGCAACGCGGAGGAGGGCCGCCCCGCGATCATCTCGCTGGTTCGGCAGATCATGGTGCTCGTCGCCGACGAGTCGTTCGCGATCTCGCGCGTGGAGACGCTGCTCGAGAGCGCGGTCTACCCGGTGGTGGACGCCAGCCTCGAGTCCCAGCTGAAGCGGTTCGTCGTCCTGCTCGACGAGGTGACCGCCGAAGAGGCGAACATCCTCGTCCCGCTGCAAGGTGCCTTGCGGTGCGGTGTCGAGCACGCGCCTCAGCGCGACGCTCTGATCGGCTTCTTGTACGACCTCGTCTTCTCCGAGCGCGTCGGCCTCGAGACGATCCTCCAGGGCGCGGACTTCCTCTCGAGCGAGGCGGTGGTGAGCGAGCTCGAGCTCCTCGCCGACGTCGTCTACATCGTCCGCACGGACCTCACGCTGCGCGACGACCTCCGCGAGCTCCTCGCGATCCTGATCTCCACGCCGGACGCGCAGCGCATCGTCCCGGTGCTGATCGCGCTGATCGACGAGCAGGTCGTGAGCGAGCTGCTGCAGGGCGTGGTCACGCTCCTCGACGGATGCGGTCGATGAAGCGCTTGCTTTGCGCGGCGCTGCTGACCGCGCTGCCCGCGACGGCACACGCCAATCCCTGGGACCTCTTCGGCTTCAACGCGCGCGCGATCTCGATGGGCGGCGCGCACACCGCGATGACCGACGACTTCACCGCGGTCCACTACAACCCCGCCGGCCTCACCGTCGCGACCGAGGCGAGCTTCGGCTTCGGCTACATGCTCGGGCGCTCGGCGCTGAAGCTCGACTTCGAGCGGACCAACCGCGAGATCGCCGAGCTGAACCCACCGTCGATGGACGGCGTCACGTTCGGTGCGCTGTTCCCGATGGGCGGGAGGCGCTTCCGCAACCGCGTCGTCGCGGGGCTCGCGATCAACGTCCCGACCGACAGCTTGCTGAACGGGCAGGCGCTCGATCCCGCCACGCCGCATTGGTACATGTACCAGGCGCTCCCGCGGCGCATCGTCGCCACGCTCGGCATCGGCGTGCTCCCGGTGGAGTGGATCTCGATCGGCGCGGGCGTGCAGATCCTCGCGGGCGTCCAGGGCCAGCTCCTCTACGAACTCGACATCGTGGCGGGCCGCTTCTCGCAGAAGAACGTCACGTTCGACATCGTGCCGACGGCGTCGCCTTCGTTCGGGATCGAGCTGCGGCCGTTCCCGGGGTTGCGCGTGGGGGCGCAGTACCGCGCGTCGATCCAGTCGGACGTGGAGCTGCCGGTCGACGTGCAGATCACGGGCGTCGCGGACCTGTACGTCGCGACCGCGTTCAACGTGCAGTACACGCCGCACCAACTCACGTTCGGCGTGTCGTACGTGCTCGAGGATCTCGGCCTGTTGTTCGGCGCGGACCTCGTCTACGCGCTGTGGTCGGGCGCGCCGGATCCTTCGGTGACATCCTCGATCGACGTGGGCGGCGATCTCGTGGAGGGCACCGGCCTCGACAACGCGCTCGACGCGCCGGCGCCCGGGCAGGAGCGGGCGGTGGATCTCGCCTTCCGCAACACGCTGTCCGCGCGCTTCGGCGCGGAGCAGACGCTCGGCGCGTTCTCGCTCCGGGGCGGCTACGCGGTGCGCCCGTCGCCCGCGCCGCAGCAGACCTCCGGCACCAACTACGTGGACGCGACCGCGCATATCTTCTCGCTCGGCGCGGGCGTGCGGTTCCTCGATCCGCTCGGCGCGCTCGAGAACCCGCTGATCATCGACGTCGGCGGCGCGCTGCACTTCGTCCCCACGCGGCGCTACCAGAAGGTCGATCGGCAAGATCCGGTCGGTGACTTCTCGGCGGGTGGCGCGATCTTCGTCGCGGGCCTCACGCTCCGCTACGAGTTCGAGGAGGCGCCCGTCCCGAACCCGCCGCCTCCGCTCTTGAAGCCGCCCGCGCCGCCGCCGCCCGCGCCGCCGCTGCCGGAGGTCACGCCCGCGCCCGAGCCGGAGCCCGAGACGGAGGCGATGCCGGAGGGCGACGGGTGACGGTGCTCCTCGCGCTCACCGGCCGCGCGGCCGGGATTCGCTACACGCTCGAAGCCGTCACCACGATCGGGCGCTCCAGCGACTGCACGATTCAACTCCTCGACGACGCCGTCAGCCGACAGCACGCGGTCCTCCGCACTGGGCCCCCCGCGACGCTCGAGGACCTCGGGAGCGCCAACGGCTCCACGCTGAACGGCGCGCCGATCGAAGGCACGCGCCCGCTCGCGCCCGGCGATCTGATCGGCATCGGCGCGACCACATTCGCGTTCGAGCCGCAGCTCGACTACGTGCTCGGCGCCGGCGCGGACGTGATCGTCGACGACCACGCGGCGACGCGCCTCGACCGCGCCGTCGTCGTGGACGGCAGCGAGACCTCGGCCGGCGCAGGCGCGACCGCGACGCGCGTCCTCGCGCGCCTCGGCGAGGTGCTCGAGCGCGGTGAAGATCTCGTCGCGTACGCGCTCACCACGATCGCGGAGCACTTCGAAGCCGAGCGCGGGTTCGTACTCGTGCGCTCCGGCGGCGCGTCGCGCGTGAAGGCGAGCTTCGGGCCCGGCCCGATCACCATCAGCCGCACGGTGGTCGATCGGGTGTTCGGCGAGGCGTGCGCGATCCTCTCCCGCGACGCCGCGCGCGATCGCGCGTTCGAGGGTGGCGTGAGCCTCGCGGCCGGCGGCGTGCGCGCGTTGCTCGCGGCGCCGCTGATCGCGTCGAGCGGAGTGGTGGGTTTGATCCACCTCGACCGCGCCGCGCCGTTCGACGACGACGCGCTCGCCGAGCTCGTCCCGCTCGCGAACGTGCTCGCATTGGTGACGCTCGCACAGGACGGCCTCGGTCAGCTCGCGCGCGCGGACAAGGCGGCGCACCGTGTGCGGGCGCCGGACGTCGTCGCCGAGAGCGCGGCGATGCGTCGCGTCGTCGAGCAGGCGCGGCGCGCGGCGCGGTCGGACGCGACGGTGTTGATCACGGGACCGACCGGCGCCGGCAAGGAGGTCGTGGCGCGAACGGTCCACGCGGAGTCACCGCGCGCGGGCGGGCCGTTCGTCGCGGTGAACTGCGGCGCGTTGGTCGACACGCTCGAGGAGTCGGAGCTGTTCGGGCACCTCGCGGGTTCGTTCACGGGCGCCACGCACGACAAGGTCGGCCTCTTCGAGGCCGCGGACGGCGGGACGCTGTTCCTCGACGAGATCGGCGACACCTCGCGTGCGACGCAAGTGAAGTTGCTCCGCGGTCGACGTGCGCATCGTGGCGGCGACCTCGCGGCGGTTGGAGGAGGCGGTCGCCGCCGGCGACTTCCGCGAGGACCTGTTCTTCCGGCTCTCGGTGGTGCGGGTGGACGTCCCGGCGCTCGCGGCGCGCCCCGAGGATGTGGTGCCGCTCGCGCGCGCGTTCGTCCGGCGCCACTGCGCGGCCGGCGGGCTCCCCGACAAGCGCCTGGACGCCGAGGTCGAGGCGCTGCTCGTGGCGCATGCGTGGCCGGGGAACGTCCGCGAGCTCGAGAACCTCGTCGAGCGCCTGGTGATCCTCTCCGAGGGCGACACGATCACGCCCGCCGACCTCCCGCTCGACCTGTGGACGGGCGGCGACGTCGCCGCGGCCGCCACGGCGCGCGCCGATACCTTGCAGGAGGCCGTGGAGCGCCTGGAGCGCGCGATGATCCTGCGCGCGATCGCGCGGACCGGCGCAGTGAAGACGGCGGTGGCCGACGCGCTGGGGATCAGCCGGGTCACGCTGGACAAGAAGCTGAAGCGGCTGGCGATCGACTGGCCCCGCTGATCGCACCCTCCGATCCCCGAGAACCGGAAAAACAGATCCGGGGCTCCGCGTTCATCTCGTGATTTCAGCCGGTTGGCGCGCGACCCACGAATCGGATCTTTTTCTCCGGGGCGTTCGGTCCCCACGAAACCGGGGGTCCACGGCGGGCTCGACTCGACCGAATCCCGAGGCATCCCGGTCGCTTGGGTCCTTATACGCCCCGCCGGCCGAAATCCGTCCCGCGGCCCCCGTCGATTCCAGGAGATTTCGGACGGATCTTTTTCTCCGACGTTCCGAGCGTGACAGGTGACACACCTCGACCCGCCTCCAATGATTCCATGAGGTTGAGCCCGAGCGGCGCGTTGGCGCGGGGCTTGGAGTGGTCTCAGTCGTCCCGACGAACCAGGAGGACCAGTCGAAGCCATGATCACCGTAGCCCGCATCCCGACCTCTACGCCGCTCGCCGCGCTCGCGGACGTCCAGTTCCGCGCCCCCGCGCACCTCTTCCGCGACAAGCTCCACACGGACGCCGAGCTCCCGATCGTCGGGCCTCGCACCCGGACCCGCGCCGAGTCACGCCCCGCGCGCCCGACGCCCCGCCGCGCCAAGCGGGCCCACCGCGCCGAGCTGATGAAGCTCGAGGACCTCGCGCTCCTGCGCCGCGTGCTCACCCGCGACGACGCCGCGTTCGAGGTCTTCGTGGAGCGCTTCCGCAACCTGATCGTCGCGTGTGTCTCCCGGGTCTGCGTGCGCTCCGGCGTTCGCCTCCAGGACGACGACCTCGCCGACATCCTCGCCGAGACCTCGCTCAAGATGGTCGCGAAGGACTACCGGCGCCTCCGCCTGTACCGCGTCGACGGCGGCTGCTCGGTGTCGAGCTGGGTCGGGGTGATCGCGAC
>JAUHYN010000241.1 GCA_030426505.1 bacterium
AACGCCGACGGCAACGAGATGACCGACCCCCCCACCCCGTACGTGTTCAGCGAACACGCCTTCTGGCCGCAGGACCCGGCCATCCAGCACGCCGTCGCGGGCGGCGTTACCACGATCCAGGTCCTCCCCGGGAGCGGCAACGTGATCGGCGGCCGCGCCGCGACGTTGAAGCTCCGCCCCCGCCGCGAGGCGCGCGCGATGCGCTTCGAGGACGCGCCGTTCGGGCTCAAGATGGCGTGCGGCGAGAACCCGAAGCGCGTCTACGGCCAAGGCAAGAAGTCCCAACCCATGTCGCGCATGGGCAGCATCTTCAAGCTCCGCGACGCCTTCATCAAAGCGCGCCAGTACAAGTACGACCAGGCGGCCTACGAGGCCGAGTATACTGAGTGGAAGAAGAAGTACGACGCCTACCAGGCGGACGACGACGAAGACGCCCCTGGTAAGGAGCCCAAGCGCCCCGACCGGAACCTCGGCTACGAGACCCTCGCCGACGTCATGGACGGCAAGATCAAGGTCCACATCCACTGCTACCGCGCGGACGAGATGCTCCAAATGATCGCGCTCGGCAAAGAGCTCGGCTTCGACATCAGCTCGTTCCACCACGCGGTCGAGGCCTACAAGATCGCCGACGTCCTCGCGAAGGAGGGCGTGGCCGCGTCGCTGTGGGCCGACTGGTGGGGCTTCAAGCTCGAGGCCTACGACGGCGTCGAGGAGAACATCGCGATGGTGCACGCCGCGGGCGGTACCGCGATCGTCCACTCCGACAGCAACGTCGGCATCCAGCGCCTCAACCAAGAGGCCGCCAAGGCCCTCGCCGCCGGGCGCCGCGCCGGCCTCGAGATCTCGGACGCCGACGCCATCCGCTGGCTCACGAGCAACCCCGCCAAGGCGCTCGGCGTGGAGGCGAAGACCGGCACGCTGAAGAACGGGCTGATGGCCGACGTCGTGGTCTGGGACAAGGACCCGCTGTCGATCTACGCCAAGGCCGAGGTCGTCTTCATCGACGGCGAGCGCGTCTACGACCGCGCCAAGAAACCCGACGGGTGGAGTGACTTCGAAGTCGGGACGATCTCCGAGGAGGTGCGCCCGTGAGATACGCCATCGCTCTGACCATCCTCTTGTCCGCGAGCGTCGCCCACGCCGACGACCTCGCGATCGTGGGCGGCGACGTCTACACCGTGAGCGGCGCGATGATCCCCAACGGGACCATCCTCATCCGCAACGACCGCATCACCCAGGTCGGCAAGGACCTCCCCGTCCCGGACGGCTACAAGGTCATCGACGCCAAGGGCAAACCGGTCACGCCTGGCCTCATCGAGTCCAACAGCGAGCTCGGCCTCGTCGAGGTGAGCCTCGAGGGCTCGACCGTCGACTTCGCGCCGAACCTGAAGGACGCGATCCGCGCGGCCGTCCGCGCCTCGGACGCGATCGATCTGCGCTCCACGCTGATCGCCGTCGCGCGCCGGCACGGCGTCACCAACGCGATCTCCGCTCCGCGCGGCGGCATCGTCTCCGGGCGCTCGGCGTTCCTCGACCTCGTCGGGCCCGCCTCGCGCCGCTTCGACACCGCCATCGTCGATGCCAACGCGATGCACGGCGCGATCGGTGAGTATGGGGCGGGCGCGTTCGGCGGCTCGCGGGCCGCCGTGATGATGCGCCTCCGCGAGGCGCTCGACGACGCGCGCACCTACCGCCGCAGCAAGACCGCGTTCATTCGCCGCGGCCTCTACGAGCTGTCGTCGAGCCGCCTCGATCTCGAAGCGCTCGGCGACGTCGTCGCGAACCGGATGCCGCTCGTGGTCCACGCCTCGCGCGCCTCGGATATCCGCGCGCTGATCGCGCTCGCGAAGCAGGAGCGGATCTCGGTCGTCATCGTGGGGGCGGAGGAGGCCTGGCGCGTCGCCGACGACCTCGCCGCCGCCCGCATCCCGGTCATCGTCCACCCGTTCGACAACCTCCCGAAGACCTTCGCGAGCCGCCACGCGAGGGCCGACAACGCGGCGCTCCTCGCGCGCGCCGGGGTCAAGATCGCCATCGCCACCAGCGACAGCCACAACGTCGCCAACCTGAGGTTCCTCGCCGGCAACGCCGTGCGGGCCGGCCTAGTCCGGGAGGTCGCCCTGCGCGCCGCCACCCTGAGCCCAGCCGAAATCTACGGTTTGTCGCGTAGTTACGGCTCCATCGACCGGGGCAAGGTCGCCAACCTCGTCGTCTGGACCGGGGATCCCTTCGAGCCCGCCTCCTACGCCGAGACCATCGTCATCCGCGGGGAGATCCAGCCCACCGACAGCCGCCAGACCCAGCTCGCCGCCAAGTACCTCGAGAAGCTCGGCCTGAAGGGCAAGAAGAAGGAGTAGGGCGCGCCACGGTTTCTCGACGCGGACGCCGATCGCTGATTAGCTGGTCGACGCTGCTTTGAGCACCAGCTCCCACGGCGATACGCCCGCCGATCTCACCGCCATCCTTCAGGGCGCCCAGCGCCCCGCGCGCGCCCGTGCGTCCCTCGGGCTCGGCGAATTCCTCCCGAGGTACCTCCTCGTGGAGTCCGCGCTCCACGGGCGCCGCGTCCTCGAAGTCGGGACGGACGATCCCCGATCGCTCCTCCGCCTCCTCGACGCCGGCGCCACGCGCGTCATCGGCACCGCGCCCGACACCGGCGCGTTCGATCGATCGCGCTTCGGCTCCCACGCGGTCGAACTGTTCGCGATGGACCGCGGCCGCGTCGACTTCCCGGACGACAGCTTCGACGCCGTCCTCGTCGCCGACCTCTCCCGCGAGCTCGCCCACAACCCGCGCTTCCTCGACGAGGTCCGCCGCGTCCTCGCGCCGAGCGGGTTCGTGCTCGTCGGCTTCGCCGCGAATGGCCGCTCGCTCACGCACCTCGTCGCCGACGACGCGACCTATCCCGCCCTCGAACCGCACCGCCTCGAGAGCGCGGTGCGCGACGCCTTCCCGGACGCGCGCTTCTACGTCCAGTCGCCGTTCATCGGCGTGACCATCCACCGCGAAGGCGAGGACCCGGCCGCGCTCGACGTGAGCCTCGACCCCTCGCTCTCCGGCCCCGTCGCGCGCCCGAGCCACGTGCTCGCGCTCGGCGGCGGTGGCGCGCCGCACCCGCAGGATCGCACGCTCGTCGAGCTCCCGTTCCTGGACTTCGAAGCGCTCCAGGAGGCCGCGCAGGCCAAGAACGCCGCGGACCAGAAGCGGCTCCTCGGCGCGCTCGCGAGCGCGCGCAAGCTGATCGGCCAGCGCGACCAGTCGCTCGAGGAGATCAAGAACCGCCTCCCGCGCATCAAGGCGGCGTTCCAACAGCGCCTCGCCGAGGCCTCGCGCAACTCCACCGCGCTCCCCACGCCGGCCGAGGTGATCTCGCCGACCGTCCTCGAGCGCCCCACGCAGGACGCCGCGAAGGTCGAAGCGCTCGTCTCCCGACTCGAGTCCGCGCGGCAAGAGCTCGGTACGCGGGTGGACGGGCTCTCCGCCGCGCTCGAACGCGAGAAGCTCGCGCGCGAGCAGGCCGAGGCTGCGCTCGCGGCGCTCACGGCCGAACGCAGTGAGGCGCCGAACGAGGTCGAGGACGAGGTCCTCGCGCGCGACGCCGTCATCCAGGATCTCCGCACGCGCGTCGACGCGAAGGAGGAAGAGGTCCAGCGCTACGTCACGCGGATCAGCGAGCTTCAGCGCACGATCGTCGATCAGTCGAGCGACCGCCCCGCCGAGCATTCGGCGGAGGCGGAGCGCCGCATCCACCACCTCGAGCGCACCGCGAGCATGCAGGAGCAGCGCATCGCGGAGCTCGAACAAGAGCTCGCGGGCCAACTCGAAGTGCGGCACGCGCTCGGCACGGACTACCGCGACGCCGCGTCGCGCATCGAATACCTCACGCGTCGCCTCGACGACGTGGCGATGGTCCACACCGCGGAGCAGGAGCGCCTCGAAGCGCGCATCGCCTTCCTCGCGGAGGCGCTCTCCGAGTCCGATCAACGGCGCGAGCGCGCCGAAGGGAAGCTGTCGCAGCTCGAGGACGGCGAAGAGGCCACGAGCTCGGCGCGAGCCGAAGCCGAGGACCGCGCCGAGCGAGCGGAGCGCGCGTACGAAGAGGCCACGCGAATGGCGCGCGGCCTCGCGGACGAAGTCGACCGCCTGCGCCACGAAGCGCACCACCGCGCGGGGCGCATCGAAGCCCTCGAACGCGAGCTCCTCGATAAGTCGGCGGAGGCGCAGGTCGCGAGTGGGACCGCGCTCGCGCGCGATCGCGACAAGAAGGCCGTTGAGCTGGCGGCCGGTCACCTCATGCAGGAGGTCGAGTCGCTGCGCGCGCGCGTGAAGGCGCTGCGCAACGAGCGCGACGCCCTCGCGGCGACCTCGCAGATGCTCCTCAACGAGCGCGACGCCGCGGCCGACATGGGGCGGCGTTCGATCGCCGCCGAGGAGCGCGCGCAGCAGCTCGCGCTGTCGCTCGAAGGCGGGCAGGCCGCGATCGAGCGGCTCGAGCGCGAGGTCGAGGAGGCGCACGAGGCGGCCGAGGCCGCGGAGCATCGCCACGTGAAGGCGATGGAGGAGAACAAGCGGCTCGCCGGTGAGCTCGAGCGGTTGCGCTCGCGGATGTCGCAGGCGGAGACCAGCGGCTCGGCGGAGACGTCGCGCGCTTCGGCGCTCGACCAACAGCTCGCGGCGATCGAGCGTCGGCTTCACCAGACCGCGGCGGAGCGCGACAAGGCGACGCAGGCGCGCGACGAGCTCGAAGACCTGCTGCGCGAGGCGACGATGGCCGCGAGCGACGCCGTGCGCGAGGCGCGCATGTGGCGCGAGCGGAACGAAGCCCTCGAACGCGACGCACGCGATCACCTCGACGCGATGGGCACCGCGCTCGCCGAGAAGGTGCGCGCGGAGGGGTCAGAGGCGGAAGCGGTCTGGGCGCTCACGCGCGCGGAGGCCGAGCGCGCGCTGTACCGCACGGAGCTCGCGTCGCTGCGTCGTCAGCGCGTGCTGGAGCAGAACACCGCGGCCGTGCCGCCGGAGGCGCTGCGCGAGGCGATCGCGGCGAAGGAGACCGCGGAGACCGCGCTCGGGCGCACGCTGGAGGAGGCGGCGAAGCTGTCGATGCGCCTTACCGACCTCGAGAAGGAGCTGGCGGCGTCCAACGCACGCGCGGAGACGCTCGAGGCCGAGAAGGCGACGCTGGAGCGGCAGCGGCAGGACGCGTCGCGGGGCGAGAAGAGCGTCGAGGCCGCGCGGATGCACGCGGTGATGGAGGCGAAGTCGCTCGCCGATCGCGTGAACCGGCTCGAGTTCGAGCAGACCGCGCTGTTGCGCGAGTTGGAGGCGCGCGAGAACGATGTCCTCCAGCTCGAAGCCGCGCTGCGCGAGGCGCAGGCGGCCATCCCGCCGGACCCGACGCCGTCGATGTTGCCGACGCCCGCGCCGGTGGACGACGACGAGGTCGAGATCCTGCGCGCGCGTGTCGACAACGACGCGAAGACGATCGAGCGGCTGAGGTCGGATCGGTTCGCGGCGATGCAGCGCGCGGAGCAGCTCGAGGCCGCGCTCGCCATCGGGCCGGGGCCACACGTGGCGCGCGCGTTCGAGGAGCGGCAGCGTCGAATGGAGGCCGAGGAGGCCGTGTCGCAGCTCCGGCGTCAGCTGGAGGCGGTGCGCGCCGAGGCGCTCACGGCGAAGTACGCCGAGCGGGAAGACCGCGAAAAGCTCGCGCTCGAAGCAGAGCTGCGTCGCGTGGACGCCGCGCGTCGGCGCGCCGAGGAGCAGGCGGAGTCGATGCGGGCGGCGGTGAAGGACGTCGAGCGCCAGACGCGGTTCGCGGCGACCCAGGCGCGGCTCGAAGCGTCGCTGCACGTAGAGGCGTTGAACGAGGCGCTCGTGCTCACGCGCGTGCAGCTCGACGACGCGAAGCGCCGCGCCGAGGCGCTGCGCCGTGAGGCCAGCGAACGGATCGAGGCGCTCGAGACCGAGCTGGTCCTCGCGCAGAACTCCCCGCAGGTGGATCCGCGCGCGGTCGAGGCCGCGGAAGAGGAGCGGCAACGGCTCACTTCCCACATCGCGCGCCTGGAAGCCGCGGCGTCCGCGCACTTCGACGAGGTCGAGCGGTTGCGCGCGGAGCTGAGTCAGCGCGAGGCCGACGCCGCGATGCGCGAGCGCGAACACGAGGCGGAGCGCCAGCAGCTCGGTGAACAGCTCGAAGCGCTCGGGCGCTCCAAGGCCGACGCGATCGCGGAGCGGTCGACGCTCGAAGGTCTGCTCCAGGCCCTCGCCGAACAGCAGCAGACGGTCGAGGCGGAGCACGCCGATCTCACGAAATCGGTCGAGTCGCTTCGGGCCGAGCTCGACGCCGCGAACGAGACGCGCGGGATGCTGGAGGTCGAGCTCGCGGCGCTGCGCGTGGAGCGCGACGAGCTGATCGCGTCGCGCGCGCAGATCGAACAGACGCGCGACGGCGCCAAGCAGGACGCGGAGTCGAAGGCCGTACGCCTCGCGGAGCTGGAGTCGCAGCTCGAGCGCGTGCGGAGCGACGCGAAGGCGAAGGGCGAACAGCTCGAAGCGGCGCGCGCAGAGACCGAGGAGGCGCGTGCGCGCGTCGTCACGCAGGACGAGCGCATCGCGCGGGTCGAGGCGGAGCGCGACGCCGCGAAGTCGGAGGGCGACGAGCGCGTCGCCGCGGAGCGCGAGCAGCGCGAGGCGTTGGAGTCCGAGCTGGAGACGGCGCGGGCCGAGGCCGAGGAGGCGCGCGCGCGGGCCGAGGCGCAGGACGTTCGGGTCCAGCAGGTCGAGTCCTCGAAGCGCGCTGCCGACGAGATCCTCACCAAGCGCCTCGAGGATCGCGACGCCCGCATCCGCGAGCTCGAGGCCCAGCAGGTCATCGCGAACGAGCGCGCGCAGCAGTTGGAGTCCGAGGTCCGGGCGCTCGAAGAGCGTCTCCGCGAACTCGGCGAGATCGAGACGCAGCTGCGGCCGCTGGAGGAGCGCGTGCAAGTGCTCTCGGACGAGCGCGTCGCGGCGCAGGAGGAGCGCGGGGCGCTCGAAGCGCGCATCCACGCGCTCACCGAGGAGCGCACGAAGATCGAGGCGGAGCTCGAAGACGCCATCGAGGCGCGGGACGAGGCGAGGGCGGAGCGCTCGATCGTCGCGCAGGAGCGCTCGCGTCTGGACTCCGAGGTCGCCGGGCTGCGCGCCGAGGTGCAGCGCCTGGCGTCGGAGGAGCGGAACCTCGAAGAGACGAAGACGTCGGTGCAGGCCGCGCTCGCCGCGGAGCAGAACATCCGCGAGCGCCTCGAAGCGGAGGCCAAAGATCGCGGCGCCGCGCTGGAGGCCGCGCAGAACGAAGCGGCGGAGGCGAAACGCCTCGCGGAGGACGCGGACCGCGAGCTCAGCGCGGCCGTCGAGAGGTTGGACGCCGCGAGCGCGGAGCGCGATCGGTTGCAGTCGGAGCTCGCTTCGACCTCGGAGGCGCTCGACGAGGCGAAGTCGGCGCAGCAGCTCCTCGAACACCAGCAGCTCGAACTCGAAGGCCTGCGCGCCGACGTCGCGAATGCGGAAGCGGCGCGCGCGGTGATGCAGGCGCGCATCGAGGATCTCGTGCGCGTGCAGGAGGTCGAGGCGTCGCGGTTCGCGGAGACGACCGGCGAGCGCGACACGCTGCGCGCGTTGGTGGAGGCGTCGAAGGAAGAGCAAGACGCCTTGCACGCGAAGATTCAGGCGCTCACGGACGACATCGCCGAAGAGCGGAAGGCCGGGCAGGAGCGCGTGGCGCGGCTCGCGCAGACCGCGGGCGAGCGCGACGGCCTCAAGGCGGAGGTCGCGTCGCTGAAGGACAGCGTGGCCGAGCACCAGGCGCGAGCGAAGGAGGCGTGGGCGACCGCGCAGGCCGAGCAGTCCGCGCGTGAGGAGGCGGAGGCGCGCGTGGCCGAGGCGAATCGCGCGTTGGCGCAGGCCAACCCCGCGCTCGCCGAGGAGCACCGGCTGAGGGCGCAGAAGGCGGAGGCCGAGGCGGCGCGCGTCACGCAGCAGCTCGACGAGGCGAAGCTCACGATCGCGCAGCTGGAAGAGCGCCGCTCGAACGCGGAGTCGAAGCTGTCGAAGGTCGAAGCGGATATGGAGCGCCTGCGGGCGGACGCCGACCGCAGCCTGGATCGCGCGCGGCATGCGGAGGCCTTCTCGAAGGAGTCCGAAGCGCGCGCGCAGCGGTTGGAGGAGAAGCGCAAGACGATGGAGGCGCGGTCGCTCGAAGCGGAGGGCCGCGCCGAGCACGCCGAGCGTCAGCGCCGGCAACTCGAGCTCGAGGTCTCACAGAAGGAGACGCGGTGGAACGCGCAGCTCGAAGAGCTCGAGGGGCGCCTCCGGGTGACCGAGGAGCAGCGTCAGCAGGTCGAGGCCGCGCGCGCGCGCGCCGACGCGCGGCTCGCGCAGCTCGAGCAGGAGATGAAGAGCAGCACGCGCTCGGATCTCGAGACGGCGCTCGCCGTCGCGCGGGAGAAGATCGCGCAGCTCGAGTCGGGCGCGTCGTCGGACTCGGACGCGCTGCGAGGCCGCGTGCAGAACCTGGAGCGGGCGCTCGCGGATCGCGACGGCGAGGTGAAGCGCCTGAAGGCGCAGGCCGAGAAGGCCGCGCGTGAGCTCGACGAGGCGCGGGCCGAGGTCGGGCGGAAGCTCTCCGAGATCCGCCAGGGCCGCGAGGGGCTGGAGTTCGTGCGCCGGCAGCTGACGCAGGCGCGCTCGGACAGCGACGTCCTCCGCGGGAAGCTCGATCAGCGCGGCGACGTGGATCGCCTCCGCTCGGACGTCGAGACCCGGGACCAGCAGATCGCGCGGCTGACCGCCGAGGCCACGGCGCTGGAAGCCGATCGTCACCGCCTCCGCGCCCAGCTGGAAGCCTCCGAGCAGGCGCAGGTCCAGGGCGAGCGGAGAATCACCGAGCTGGAGACGACGATCGACGACCGCGAGCGCCAGCTGGAGCGCGTGATGCGCGAGCTGGCGGAGAAGACCGAGCGGCTGAGGCGCTTGGCCGGTCTTTCGGATGGTTGACGCGGCACGCGCTTTCGTCCGTTGATTTGACACGAGGTGTCATTCGTCCCCGCCACCTTCGGGACGCCGCTCGTGCGTCTCCAACGTTTCGCGCCCGGCGCGGCGCTCTACGGCAAGATCGAGATGATGCTGCCGTCGGGCAGCGCATACGATCGGATCGCCGGTCCGCTTCTGGAGGCGACCGAGGATACGCGCGTCGTCGTGGCCGCGAGCGGGAGCCCGGCCCTGGCGTTCGCGGCCGCCGCGGCGCCGCTCGGCAAGAAGCTCACGGTGGTGGTGCCCGCGAAGACGCTCCCGGAGCATCTCGACCTCCTCGCGCGTTACGCCGTGGAAGTGGTGAAGGTCGAGGGTGAGCTCGAGTCGACGCACGCGGTCGCGGAGACGATCGACGGCGCGTTGTTGTTCTCGCCGAAGAAGCCCGAGCTCGCGCGCGCCGAGTTCGCGCGGACGCTCGGGCGCGAGCTCGTCGACATGATCGACGACGACGGCGAAAAGACCGTCCTCGTC
>JAUHYN010001392.1 GCA_030426505.1 bacterium
TGGCGTTGAGGAGCGACAAGGTAGGGGTCCCAATGGAGGCGGTTTGCCGTTGCGCCGGGCCGCGGTTCTCGCTACGCCTTGCCGCCATGGTAGCAGCCGTTGGTCAACCAGCACCCGATTTCGAGACCGTCGATCACAAGCGTGAGAAGGTCTCCCTCCAGGGCCTGCGCGGCAAGCGCGTGGTCCTCGCGTTCTTCCCGGCCGCCTTCACGGGCGTGTGCGAGAAGGAGCTCTGCACGTTCCGCGACGCGCTCGCGTCGTTCAACGACCTCGACGCCGAGGTCCTCGGCGTGAGCGTCGACGCCCCGTTCGCGAACGCCGCGTTCGCCGACAAGAACGGCGTCAACTTCAAGATCCTGTCGGACTACAACCGCAACATGGTGAACGCGTACGGCGTCGCGCACGAGGACTTCGCGGGCATGCCGGGCTACACCGCGGCGAAGCGCAGCGTGTTCGTGGTCGACAAGGACGGCAAGCTGGCGTGGAGCTGGGTCGCCGACAACCCGGGCATCGAGCCCAACTACGACGACGTCAAGAAGGCGGTCTCGGAGGCGTGATCTGCTTGGTGCTCGCGTCGTACGTGAGCACCGACTTGGTCAGCCAACCGATCGCGAGTGTCACGACCCCGAGGTCGTCCAACCAGCTGATGATGGGGGCGACGTCGGGGATCGCGTCGAGCGGCCAGATCACGTAGGCCGCGGCGAACAGGAGTCCGATCTTCGGGAGGAGAGGGGCTTCGCGATCGGTGAAGTAGCGCCACAGGGCGCCGGGGCGGCGAGTGAGCTTCTTCGCGGCGGCGTTCACCCCCTCAGCACAATCACGCGCACCGGCCGGTCAAATGGCTCGTTGACGCGCTTCGGCCGGGCCGGTAACCGCGCAGGAATGCAGGTCGAAAAGCTCGGGCCCCTCAACGTACGCATCGTGGGCGGGGACGACGGACGCGGCGGCGGGACCGGACCCGCCGTGGTGCTCCTGCACGGCTTCGGCGCGACGGGGACCGACCTCGTCCCGCTCGCGAACTACATCGACGCCCCCGAAGGCACGCGCTTCGTCTTCCCCGAGGCGCCGCTGTCGCTCGACCAGGTCTTCGGGATGCCCGCGCGCGCGTGGTGGATGATCGACATGGAGCGCATGCAGCGCGCGATGATGACCGGGCAGGTCCGCGACCTCACCAAGGACGTCCCCGAAGGGCTCGCCGAAGCGAACGCAATGCTCGACGCGTGCCTCGACGCGGTCACCGCGCGCCTCGGGATCGAGGACCGCCAGATGGTGATCGGCGGCTTCTCCCAGGGCGCGATGCTCACCACCGATCTCATGCTCCGCTCCGAGCGCGACTTCGCGGGCCTGCTCGTCCTCTCGGGGACGCTCCTCGCCGAGCATGACTGGGTCCCGCTGATGGCGAAGCGCAAAGGGCTCCCGGTGCTGCAGAGCCACGGCCGCATGGATCCGATCCTCCCGTTCTCGATCGCGGAGCGTCTGCGCGACGCGTTCGCACAGGCGGGGATGGAGTCCTCGTTCGTCGCGTTCGGCGGGCAGCACGAGATCCCGCTGGAGGTGCTGCGCGAGGCGGGCGCCTTCGTGACGCGGGCGCTCACGCGCGACTAAGGAGCCTGCTACGCCTGCTCGGCGTTCATCCACGCCATGCCGGCGAGCGCCTTCGCGATCTCTCCGTACATGCCGGCTTTGGCGTCGCTCGCGTTGCCGTCGAGCGAGCGCTTGTAGACGCCCTGGCAGATCGCCGCCAACCGGAACAGCGCGAACGCCACGAAGAAGTTGAAGTTCGTGATCGGCCCGCGGCCCACGCGCTCGGCGTACTGCGCGACGAACGCCGCCTCGGACGGGATGCCGAGCGGTTCGGTGTCCACGCCGAGGAAGCCCGAGAGGTCCGCCTTCGACGGCGGGAGCCGGTACGCCATGCAGAAGTACGCGAGGTCACCGAGCGGGTGGCCGAGCGTGGAC
>JAUHYN010000242.1 GCA_030426505.1 bacterium
GCTCGGCTTCCCCGGCGACGATCGTCGGCGCGGTCGCCCTGCGATCACGGTCGAGGTCGACGGCGACGAGTGGCGCTTGGTCGACGCGCTGTCGACGTACGAACCGGAGGACCGCGTCTTCACGATCCGCGCGGGGCACGGCGATCGCCCCCGGCTCGTCTTCGGTGACGGCGAGAGCGGGCGGCGCCTCCTCCCGGGACAACGCGTGACGATCGAGATGCGCGTCGGGCTCGGCGCGCTGGGCAACGTAGGGGAGGGCGCGCTGGATCGAGTCTGGTACGTGCCGCGGTCCACGGAGCCCACGTTGGCGCGGCCGCTCGACGAGCTGCGCTCGCTCATTCGCGTGACCAACCTCGTCGCCGCGAGTCACGGTCGCGAGCCCGAGTCGACCGAGCGGATGCGCTACCTCGCGCCGCTGCTCGTGGACGAGGCGCGCTCCGCCGTCACGCCCGCGGACTTCGAGCGACTCCTCACGGAGCTTCGTGAGGTCCACGGCGCGCACGCGACGGTCGTGGACTTCGGCTACCGGCGCGCGGTGCGTGTCACGACGCTCCTCGCGGACGTCGACGACCTCGAGCGCGAGGACGCCACCGAGGAGCTCTTCCGCCGCTTCGCCGTCGCGCGCGAGCGGCTCGAGGAGATTCGTTTGCTGGGCTTCGACGTGGAGATCCGACCGCCCCAGTGGGTCCCGTTGGATCTCGACATCACCGTCGACGCGGCGCCGCACGTCCGGGCGACTTGGGTGGAGGACGCGGTCACGGCGGCCATCGCGGGACCAGGCGGCGCGCTCGACCCGGATCGCACGGGGCTCGGCGGCGACGTCCACCTCTCGGCGCTGTACTCCGCGATCAACGGCGTGGACGGCGTGCTGTCGGCGCGCGTGCTCCGGTTCCGCCGCCTCGAGCAGTACGCGCGCGAGCACCTCGACGACGGCGTGATCCCGATGAGCCACGACGAGGTCGCTCGCGTCCGCGTGCGCGACGAAGGCGAGGCCCACGAGCCCTGGCGTGACGGTCTCCTCACCGTGACGGTCTGCGGAGGCCTGACGTGAATCGAATCCCTCACGGCCACCGCTCGCGCGCGCACGAGGCGCTGATCGAGTCGCTCGCCGGCCGGGCGACCGACCGCTTCGAGACACAGCCGGGCGTGAAGTGGGACCCGCGGGTCCCCGCGCCGGTCGGCCCCGACGATCTCGCGCGCGGGTTCTTCGACGCGTTCGCGATCGGCCTGCACATCCTGTGGACGTACCAGGAGGCGTGGGCGACCGAGGCGTTCCTCGGCACGGCACGGCTACCGGAGTCCGCCGACAAGCTCCTCGCGCACCTCGGCTACCGCGGCGCACCGGGGACGGCGGCGGTCGGTCTGCAGCACTTCGCGTGTCGCGCGAACCAGAGCGGCGTGCTCCCGCGCGGCTTCCGCGTGAAGGCGCCCGCGCTGGGGGCGACGGATCCCGAGGTCTTCTTCGAGACGCTCGCGCCCGTCCGTGTGGATCATCGCTTCAATAGAATCCAGGCCTACCGGCCCGGCGCCGCGGTGCGGCCGACGTCGCCCGCCGTCCCGCTCGAGGATCCGGGCGGCCCGGGCGCGCCCTCCGGCGGGCTGTTCGGTCGCGGGTCCGCGGTGGACGGCATCCTCGACCGCCTCGACGCGCGCCGGTTCGGCACCGGCGACGAGACCGCGGCGATCCGCGCGAAGATCAAGGCGCGGCAGCTCGCGGGGTTGATGGCGGAGCTCGATCCCGGCGACGCGGGGGCGCTCGAAGTGCTCTGCGAGAAGCTGTGCGAGTCGTGGGCGACCGCGAGCCAACTCCCGGTCGGCGACGCGCGCACGCTCAAGCCGCTGTCGGAGTCCCAAGAGCTCGTCGCGAAGGCGCTCGGCGCGCTCGACGGGGGCCGTCGCGACGCGCTCGACGCGCTCGAGGGCGCGCTCGCGCGTCACGCGGGCGAAGACGCCGCCGCCTACGGGCGCCGGCTCGATCAGATGACGGTGTTCGTCGACGCGCTGGTTGGCGGTCTGATCCGCGAAGCGCGCGATCAGATCGTCCTGCTGCGCGGCCGCAGCGCACTCGAGCGCCTCGACCGCACGTTCGGTGGCGAGGGCAACCGCGAGGCGCCGTTCGGTCGCGCGCCCGCGGGGACGGACCAACTCTTCCTCCCCGACGACCCGCCCCTGGAGCCGGGCGACTGGCTCGTGGTCGCGCAGGTCGACACGCGCACCGACGCCGCCGGGCGCACGCGCACGACCACCACCTATACGGAGGCCGTCCGCGTCGTGCGCTCGCAGCACGAGACGCCCGCGGGCGGCGTGCGGCCGATGCGGAGCATCCACTTCGTACCGCCGCTGCGTCGTCCGTATCGGCTCGACGAAGCCTACCTCGTCGGGAACCTCGGGCTCGTCAGCGCGGGGCGGACCGTCGAGGACCGTCCGATCGCAACGGCGGGGCAGCGCGTCTTCGAGTTGTCGAGCGCAGACCCGCTCACGTGGATCCGCGACGCGCGCGCGCGCAACGGGCGTCGCCCGGAGGTCGAGGTCACGGTGGCGGGCCGCGAGTGGGCGCGGGTCGACACGCTCGCGGGCGCGGAGCGGAACGATACGGTGTTCGCGGTCGAGCCGAGGCCGGGCGGGGGTTCGGTGGTCCGCGTCGGCGACGGCGATCTCGGGGCCTCGGTCCCGGAGGGCGCGGCGCTGAAGATCCGCTACCGCGTCGGGCTCGGCGCGACGGGCAACGTGGCGTCGCGTCGCGTGGAGCAGCTTGCCGCGGCGCACCCGGCGGTCGAAGGGACGTTCAATCCGATCGCGTTCTCCGGAGGCACCGACCCCGAGTCGTTCGAGGACGCGCGGCGGTATGCACCCGAGCGGATCGGGACGATGGACCGCGCCGTGTCGGCGGAGGACATCGAGACCCTCGCGCGGAGCTTCGACGGCGTCGACCGCGCGCGTGTGGTCGCGGACCCGCGCCGCCCGCGACACCTGATCGTCTACGTCGTCACCGAAGACGGCGCCGGGCTCGTGCCGGACGAACTCGAGCGCCTGCGTACGCACTTGATGTTGCGCGTGCCGCCCGGCGTCGTGGTGCGCGCGGAGAACCGGAGCCGCGTGGAGGTGTTCGCGTCGCTCCTGCTGCGCATCGAGCCGCTCGAGGATCCGATCGCCGTCATGCGCGCGGTGCGCGACGCACTCGGCGAGACGGACACGGAGGGGCTGCTCGGTGGAGCCCGCGTCGGGCTCGGTGAGGCGCTCACGGCGTCGCGGGTGTACGGCGCGCTCGACGGCGTCCCCGGGCTGCACTCGGTCGTGATTCGCGCGTTGCACCGCGCCGAGCGCCGGCCCGCGAACGAGGCGCGCATCGACGTGCGCCCGGGCGAGCTCCTCGCGTGGGCGGCCGCCGTCGAGGGGCGCGACGCGTTGTCACTCGCCTACGAGGAGATCCGCGACCGATGAGCACCGAGCTGCGCACGATCATCCCGCGGGTCTACCTCGCGAAGGACGCGTCGGTCCCCGGCGAGCCGCTCGCTCGTCTGCTCACGGTCCTCGACGCGGAGCTCGCCGAGCTGGAGGCCGCGTCGGATCGACTCCTCGACGACCACTTCGTCGAGCGCGCGAGCCCCGAAGCGCTCCTCTTGATCGCCGAGCTCTTCGGCGCGCGCTTCTTCACGTCTTCGCCGCGGACGCACCGCGCGATCCTCTCGCGCGTCGTTGCGTGGCGTCGCCGCAAGGGGACGCTCGCGACGCTCGAGGAGGTCCTCCGCGTCACGAGCGGCTGGTACACCGAGGTCGACGAGGCGTTCCGGTCGATCCTCGCGACGCAGGATCTCGCGGCCCCGTTACCCTGGCGCGGCCGGACGGCGGTGATGTGGGATCCGATCGCTCTGTCGGATCCGCTCACGCGTCGCGCGCCGGACATCGTTCGTCCGCGCGACGACGAACGCATCCTCCGCGCGCCGGTGCTCGAGCCCCTCGAGGGCGAGTCGATCTCGGAGACACTCGCGCGATTGGGGCGAGCGGACGCGGGGCGCTACGCGGCGTCACCGCGGACGTTGGATCTGCGCGGGTGGGCGCGCCCGGACGTCGTGGTGGTGCGCGCCGCGAAGGTCGTTCCGGTGCCGATCGCCGACACGGATCCGCGCCGCGTCCACACGCTGTCGAACGGCCGACGCGGCTTCCGCATCGACCCCGCCGACCGCGACGGCCCGCTCGCGTGGTCGCCGGGGCTCGAGCCTCCGTACCTCGCAGCGGCGCGCGGCGATCGCTACGAGCCGGAGCCCGAGCGCGACGAGCAGGACGCGCGCGCGGACATGCTCCTCACGCCGACGGCGCTCGCCGAAGACGCGGACCGCGCCGAAGCCGTGGGCGCGTTCCGCCTCGACGTCGGACGGATCCCGGTGATCGCGGACGACGTCCACGCCGAGGTCGGGCGCGGCGTCGCGATCGCGCCGATCGCGGCGGAGGGGTCGATGCTCCGGCTCGCGGACGAGGCCGCGCCGTCGCCCGGCGACGGGTGGCGCATCGAGCTGCACCAGTGGAACGACCCGACCGTCACCGAGCTGTCGCGGCGCGACGTCGGCGCGGCTCCTCCGCCGACGGTCTCGGCCGACGGCCTCGTGCAGCGGTCGGGCACAGCGCGCGTGCGCCTCGCGCGGACGGCCGGTGACGCGCACGTGCGCCGCGGCGACGGGTCCTGGGTTCGCTTCGACCCGGGCGTCCGCGGCGCAGATCCGATCTCGAACGTGGTCGACCTCCGCGTCGCGGGCGTCGCGCACGTGGCGCGTATCGAGCGCGGCGCGGACGACGCGAACCTCCGCGTGGCGTGGATCGATCCGGCGGGCGCCATCGCGTGGTCGGGCGTGGAAGCGGGGAGCCTCGACGTGATGTCGCGCGCCGGCATCGCGCTCACCGCGGTCCCGGACGCGCTGATCCTCGCCGGGTTCGCCGACGACGACACCCTCGGCGTGTGGCGCGTCGACGACCCGACCGGCGCCCCCGCGCTCACGCGCCTCGACACCCCAGGGGCGCGCCGCCCGCAGCCGCGGCGCGACGCCGCGATCGCCGTGACGGCGGGGCGCGTCTACGTTCATGGCGGCGAACGCGACGCGGTCGCGCTCTCGGACACGTGGTCGGTGCCGCTCGCGGGCGGCGCGTGGACCGCACACGGCATTCGTCGGCCCACGCCGCGCATCGGCGCGCAGCTGTTGGTGCGGGGGACGGAGCTCGTCCGCATCGGCGGGTACGAGGAGGAGGGCGCGCTGTCGGGGGCGGTCCACGTCGCCGACCTCGCCGAGGCCACGCCGACCTGGCGCGAGGCGCCGTCGCTCCCGATCCCCTCCGACGGCGCGGGCCGCGTGGTGGCGACGTACGGCGCTGGCGCAATCCAAGCGCTCGTGTGGGCCGACCACGCGCGCCCGTTCTTCGCCACGCTCGTCGACGGCGCGCGCCGCTTCGACCGGACCGCGGTCGACCCGCTCGGCGCGGCGCCCCCCGCGTACGGAGAGGCGACGTTCGTCGACGACGAGGTGTGGATCGCCGGGCCGACGCCGCTGCCGCCGTCCCAAGTGATGTTCTCGCTCGGCGGCGCCGGCCACCTCGCGTATCTGCCCGCGGTCGACGCGCTGTCGGGCGGCGCGGTCACGTTCGACGTCGATGACGACGGGGCTTCGCGGCGCGTCTTCGCGCCCGGCGTCGCGGCGGAAGATCTCGCGCGCCCGGGGGCGCCGATGAGCGCGCAGTCGATCCTCGGCCGCGCGGAGGCGGTGTACCGGCTCGGTGTCCCCACGCGCCTGAGTCACGCGCCGTTCGTGCTCCGACAGCGAAACCTCGCGTCGTGGGACGCGCTCGGATCCGAGGCGCCGGATCCACGCGGCGCCGGCGTCATCGGCCTCGATCCGAGGCTGGGTCGCGTGCTGCTCGGGACCGAGGTGCCGAACGAGCCCGTGCGCTATTCGGCGTACGGAGCGCGCGGCGCGCGCATCGGTCCCGGTGTCATGCCGAGGTCGCGCGCGCTCGAGACGGCGTGGCGGCTCCCGGGTGAAGGCGCCTGGCCGACGCCGCCGGACGTGGTCCCCGCGGACGCCGCGGCGGCCGAGCGAGCGCCGACGCGGATCGCGATCGCGCCCGGCGCACTCGAGGCCGCGCTGCGCGTCGCGAGCGTCGACGCCCCTACGCTCGAGGTGATCGGCAGCGGTCATCTCCCCGCCGCGCGCTTGGCGGTCGACGCTCACGCGAAGCTCTCCATCGCTGCGGAGATCGGTGAGACGCCCGCGCTCGACGCGGACGGCGTGGACCTCTCGCTCGGCGTCTACGTCGAGCACGGCGGCCAGCCCGAGTCCGAAGTGTGGCTCGCGGGCTTGGCGCTCGAAGGCGGCCTCGACCTCGTCCTCGCTCGCGGCACCGTGGACCTCAGGTGGCTCGCGGTCGGGCAGCCGGGGCGCGAGGGTGTGCGCGTCGCGGGGGCCGGGCACCAGACGGCGCTCGCGCGGCGATCGATCCCGCCCGCGGAGGTCACGCTTCGTTTGGTCGGCTGTACGATCGCGCGGCTCGACGTCCCGCCTTGGGTCCAGGTCGACGCGCGCGGCTGCACGTTCGACGGCGGCGCGGACGACGCCGACGCGATCGCCGCGCCCGGCGCACGCATTCGCCTCGTCCACTGCACCGTCCGCGGCCACACGGCGGCCGGGTTGCTGGAGGCGTCGTCGAGCGTCTTCTCGGGGCCCATCGCGGTCGCGCGGCGCGACCTCGGCTACCTGCGTTACTGCTGCCACGCGCGCGGCGGGACGCCGCCGGCCGCGTACCGCTCCACGGAGTACGGCGTGTCGTTCGAGTCGCACGCGCCCGCTTCGCCGGGCTACCTCGTGCTCGCGGAGAACAACGCTCCGCACGTCCTCGCCGCGGGTGAGGAGCGGCGCGTCCCCGGCGCGCACGCCGAACGATCGGAGCGCGAGGCCGAGCTCTACGGCCGGACCGACGCGCACCTCCCGATCGGGACGCGCGCCCACCACATCAATCGCACGAGCCGCGCGCTCGAACGAATGGAACGACCATGATCAAGGCGTACACCTCCCGGTTTCGATATGACGAGCGCAGCCGCTACACCGGCGTCTACCAGCAGATGGGGCGCCCGGGCGTCGACGCGGACTGGAACGAAGAGGTCCGCCTCCGCACGGTCGACGCGCGCCGCCGCACCGACGATCTCGCGCACGGCTCGCCGGACGACGGCTTCCGCATCACGCGCAGCTATCTCCTCGATCCGATCCTCTCGCTCGACGCGTGGGAAGCGCAGGACCCGCCGGCGAGCGACGATCGCGTGTTCGCGACGGAGGGGCGCCTCGATCGCCGCGAGCCCGAGACGCTCCCGTTCGTGCTCCGCACGCGCGGACACATCGGCGTCCAGCGCACGCTCGCCGCGCGGCTCGATCTGACCGCCGTCCCCGTCGCGCACGCCGCGCCGTTCGCGGCGGACGCCGTGTTGTTCGAGGTCCGGTTCGAGCGCCCGCCAACCGACGACGAGGAAGCCGACGTGGAGGTCGTCCTCGTCGACGGCAACGGCGTGACCAGCGCCGTCTCCGCGAACCTCCCGGTCAACGCCGCGGACTGGCCGACCGACTGGATCGAGATCCGCGTGCCGGTCGGCGCGTTCGGCGGCGGCCTCGATCTCACGGACATCGCAGGGTGGGGCGTCCGCAACCTCCCGCCGCGCGCGACGACGTGGGTCGCCGCGCTGCGCTGCACTTCGCCCGACCTCGGTGACGACGTCGTCATCCGCGGCGGCGACGGCTCTGTCGCGGGCGCCGGTCGCATGCTGCTCGACGGCGTGCGCGTGTTCCAGGAGTCCGACCTGCACTACAGCGCGCAGCCCGACTACCCGTCACCGCCGCCGCTCGCGCCGCTCGACGACGACCACCACCACTTCTTCTACCTCGACGTCTTCGAGGACACCTCCACGTTCCGCGACGATCCCGATCTCGCGGACTCGGCGCTCGACGGCCTCGACACCACCGCGCGCCTCCGCATCGTGCAGCAGGTCCGGGCCGTGCAGGGTCTCGAGGCCGACGAGGTCGGTCGCCCGCCGGCGCCGATCGGTGGCGGGCGCCTCACGACCGCGATCCGCGACGACGAGCCGGGGTGGATCGACCGTTCGCCGCCCGAGCCGTTCGACCCGTGCCGCGACCGCTGCCTGTTCACCGACAACCGCTCCACCGGGGTCGGGTACCTCGGCTCCGACAACGTCCACGTGCGCGTCGAGTTCTTCCGCGCGCCCGAGGGGATGTTGGTGTTGTGGTCGCGCGACAACGCGTCGAGCGTGTATCCGATCCTCCGGCGCGTGGAGGCGAACGCTTCCACGATCGAGCTCGCGCCGGCCGACGCCGGACGCCTCCGCGCGGGCGATCTGATTGTCCTCGAGGACGACGACACGCCGCTGCAGCCCGACGCCGACCTCCTCGCGCTCCCACCCGCGCAGGCGCTCGCGCGCCGGCCTCGTTTGGTGCGCGTGCTGCGCGCGAACCGGGCGAACGGCGTCGTGGAGATCGAAGAGCCCAACACGCTCCTCGTCGACAACGACCCGATCACCGTGGACGTCGGTGGGCCCGTGGGGCGCGTCTTCGATCCGGCCCGGGGCGCACGCGTGCGCCGCTGGGACGGCGCCGACGCGCTGGTCGTCAACGCGCGCTACCGCCTCGAAGACAACATCACGTTCGGCGTGCGGGGCGACAGCTTCCGCGCCGGCGACTACTGGACGTTCACTGCGCGCATCCTCGCGCCCGACGGCGCTTCCGAGGGCGTGGTGCAGCGCCTCGACGCCGAGGTCCCGCACGGGCCGGTGCATCACTACGTCCCGCTCGCGTTGGCGTTCTCGGATCGCATCGAGGACATCCGCCCGCGCTACCTCCCGTTGAAGGAGGTGCGCGACCGCCTCGAAGAGCTGGGCGATCGCGAGTTCGGGCCGGCGGTGTTCACGGTCGTGGTGGGCGACGGCGTCGTGACGTTCGGCGACGTGGACCAGAACCTCGCGGAGGGCGTCTCCGGTGACGAGGCGCTGCAGGTCGCGGTCGATCGCGTCGGCGCGACGGGCGGCACGATCTACATCCGCCGCGGCACGTACCGCCTCGACCACCCGGTGCTGCTGAGGCGCGTGAGCGCCGTGCGCATCCTCGGCGATGGCGACGCCACGCGCCTGCGCGTGCAGGGCGCGGGCGGCGGCTTCTACCTCGACAACTGCGGCCGCGGTGGAGAGCTGACGATCGAGCGCATGTCGATCGTGGAGGCTCCGGAGGAGGAGGTGGTGATCGGCAATCCGCGCCGGCGCCCCCGCTTCCCGCCCCGCGACCTCCTCGCGCGCGTCCCGTTCGCGCGCGTGCGCCCGACGATCCCGCCTTCGCTGGTGCGGTTCGTCGAGCTCCCCACGCAGCCGTTCGACGGCGTGCTCGACGCGGCGGACCTCGCGACGAACGTCGCGGCGCCGACGTTCGTCGATCGCGTCGGCGCGCGCATCCTCGAGCTCGACGATGACGACGATGGCCGCGCCGCCACCTCGGTGGTGGG
>JAUHYN010000243.1 GCA_030426505.1 bacterium
GGGATGCGCACCTCCGCCATCAGCGTGTGCGCCCACTGATCGAAGAGCGGCGCGACGTCGAAGAACTCGAAGCTGTTGGTGACGTACGTGTCCTCGCGCGCGGGCGTACTGAAGACGAGCGACGGGGCCTCCGCGGTGGTGCGCGGGCCGAAGCCCCGGCCGTAGTAGCGGGCCTGGTAGCCGACGTGGAAGCCGGTGCCCCAGACGTCGCCGAAGCGCGCGTCGAGGCGGAGCATCCCCGCGGTCTCGAGCGTGTTGCGCAGGCGCGCGCCGTACTCGGCGGCCACGCCGACCCACTCGTTGAACGGCCACTGGAACGCGAAGGTGAGGTAGTGCGCGGCGGGGTTCACGTCGGTCGTGGTGAATTGCCAGCGGACGAAGTTGAGTTCGACGAGGCCGTCGAGCGCGCCGAGCGCGAAGCTGATCAGGTCGTCGTCGCTCCAGAAGACGCGCCCGCCGAAGAGGTGGCGCAGGTAGAAGCCGTCGTAGCCGATGCCGAGGATCTCGCCCTCGAGCGGGATCTGTTCGACGAGGAGCCCGCGGCCGATCGTGACGGGGCCGAGGTCCACGCCGAGGCCGTCGATGTCGAGCGGGATCCCGTCGATGACCCAGTCGTCGTAGTGCAGGTGGAGCGTGACGCCCGCGGAGAGTTGGGCGGAGAGGCGGAAGCCGTCGCTCGCGGAGGGGTTGAGCGCGACGATCTCCACGTTCACGTCGATGAACTCGATCGGCTGGATCGCGAGGAAGCCGTCGAAGAGGAAGAAGCCGTGGTAGCGGCTCTGCGGGTTGATGCCGCCGGTCTGTTGCGTGGCGACCGCGGCGTCGGCGGCGAGCGCGATCCAGTCGAGGTCGTTGCCGAATCTGAAGTGTTGGCCGGGCGCGCGGATCTGCGTGAAGAGCTCGCGGTTGACGAGGTGGCGATCCATCAGCGTCCACGGATCGCGCGGGTCGTCGAAGATCGGTGGCGGCGCTGACGAGACGAGCAGCGCAGCGAGGACGGTGAGGCTCGACATCCCGGGGGCGGTGGGAACGGTAGCACCGTTCACGCGTGATCGTCGCCGGTGGTGAGCAGGCGCGTCGCCGTTTCGACGCCGTCCGCGTCCCCGGCGATCGCGAGGACGTCTCCCGCCTGGAGCGCTTCGCGTCCCGTCGGCAACACACGGTCTTGGTCGATGCGATGAATCGACACGACGGTCGCGCCCGTGCGCCGGCGCACGTCGAGCTCCGCGAGCGTCTTCCCGACCGCGACGCTCTCGCTCGTGATCACGACGCGCGTCATTCGGTCGAGGCCCGGCATCGCGGCGTCCTCGGGGATCGCGGACGTCGATACCGTCTGATCCGCGAGCGCGGCGGCGAGTCGCTCCGTGCCGGAGCGCAGCTCGATCTCCACCGCCGACGTCGTGCGCCAGAGGTACCCGACGAACAGCAGCACGGTCATGGCGAGGATCGGGGCGCCCACGGGGACACCGAGCACCGGACGCAACACGGCGACCGCGGGGACGCCGACCGCGACGACGACGAGGAGGTGGACGAAGATCCGGAGCGTCCGCACGACGAGTCGCGCGGCTTCGCTCGTGCGCTCGTTGGGAGGTAGGAGCTCGGTCGCGAGGTGTCGCGAGAGACGAATCGACGTCTGCACCAGCGCGACGAGGAGCGGAATCGCGATCGCAGCCACGCTCACGGCGACCAGCCACGGCGCGCGCTCGGGGCCGAAGACGGAAGTGGCCCACGACTTGAGCGCCGGGCGCCACGCCGCGACGACGGTGAGGAACACGATCAACGCGACGCCGTCGAGCACGATCGCGCGGAGCGTGCGCACGACGAAGCGTCGGCCGGCGATCGTGCGTTGGCGATCGAGGCGCAGCCGCCAGGCCTCCCACAGCTCGATGACGACGTGGACGTGCTGCGGGAGGAGGGCCTCGATCCGATCCGCGATGCGCTCGGCGCGTCCCACGATCAAGGGCGTGGTGAAGGCGGTCATCACCGCGACGGTGACGAGCACCGAGTGGAGCGACGCGGGCACGACGTCGGCGGCCTTGCCGACGCCCGCGATGATGAACGCGAACTCGCCGATCTGACCGAGGGACAGGCCCGCGACGAGCGAGCGACGGAGGCCGTTGCCGGACGCGACGCTGACGAAGGTGACGATCAGCAGTTGCCCGATGATGACGATCGCGAACACGCCGAGCGAGGTGCCGAAGTGGTGCGCGGCTTCGAAGGGATCGACCGTCATCCCGATCGAGACGAAGAACAGCGCGGCGAAGACGTCGCGGACGGGTTCGATGACGTGCTCGACGCGGTCGCCGTGGCCTGACTCGGCGACGAGGATGCCAGCGATGAACGCGCCGAGTGCGACCGAGTAGCCGGACTTCTCGGCGACGATCGCGAGCGCGAAGCACAACCCCAGGGCGACGACACCGAGGATCTCCTTGCTCTCGAACTGGACGACGCGGCGGACGATCGGAGGGATGACGAGGAGCCCGCCGACGAGGAGCACCGCGAGCAGCCCGCCGAGGCGCGCGAGGGTGAAGACGAGCTCCTTCGGGGCGAGGCCGCCGCCGGCGGCGACGCCAGTGGTGACGGCGATGAGGACGATCGCGAGGACGTCCTGCACGACGAGCACGCCGAAGACGTGGTCACGGATGGGCGCGGCGATCGTGACTTGGCCGTAGACCTTGCTGACGACCATCGTGCTGGAGATCGCGATGCTCGCGCCGAGGAACACGGACGCGACGACAGTCCAACCGAGGAGCTGCCCGAACGAGAAGCCGCACCACACGAGGAAGCCGACCTGCACGACGCCGGTGACGCCGGACGTGGGGAGCACGCGGAGCAGCTTCGCGATGCGGAACTCCAACCCGACCGCGAACATCACGAGCACCACGCCGAGCTCGGCGAGGGATTCGACGCGTTCGTGGTCGGCGAAGACGGGGATCGGGATGTACGGGCCGACGATCAACCCGGCGAAGAGGTAGCCGAGGATCGTGGGCTGCTTCAGCCAGCGCGTGACGACGCTGGTGACGGCGGCGACGGCCAGCACGAGGCCGAGGTCGACGACGAAGGAGGCCCCGTGCATGCGCGGCGCACGATCGCTTTCGTAGCGCGCGAGGGCAACCGGATCCGGCTCGTGCCTGAACGCTGGCGTTCTAGGGCCAGGAGGGGAACTCGGGGCGCGGTGTCCCGAAGCGCACCGCAGGGATTCGGCGGTTGCGGGAGCTCGCGCGCACGGGTTCGTCGTCGGTGGTCGACCACGGGACGTCGGGCCACCACCGTTTCGGGGGGGCGTCGACGCCGGGTTCGAAGCTCTGACCGGGGCGTGGGGTGAGGACGACGACGCCGTGTTTCTTCGCGGCGGCGAGGACGCGTTCGATCGGCTCGGTCCACCCGTGGAGGGCGAGGTCGAAGGTCCCCCAGTGGACGGGGATCAGGACGCGCCCGCGCAGGAGGCGGTGCGCTTCGACGGCCTGCTCCGGGCCCACGTGGACGTCGGCCCACAGCTGGTTGTAGGCGCCGGACTCGATCATCGTGACGTCGAACGGGCCGTAGCGCTCGCCGATCTGCGCCATCGCCGGGAAGAACGACGTGTCGCCGGAGAAGTACGCGCGGTGCTTCGGGCCGACGATCGCCCAGCCCGTCCAAAGGGTCTGGTCGCGGTCGCGGAGCGAGCGGCCGGAGAAGTGGCGCGACGGGACGGAGACGAGTCGGTGCGTGCCGAGCTCGGCTTCCTGCCACCAGTCGAGCTCGTGGATGCGGTGCGGCGGGACGCCCCAGTACTCGAGGTGCGCGCCGACGCCGAGCGGCACGAAGAACGGGACGTCGCTGTCCACGAGGCGGAGGACGGTCGGGTAGTCGAGGTGATCGTAGTGGTCGTGCGAGATCACGATCGCGTCGATCTCGGGGAGCTCCTCGAACGGGAGCGGCGGCGCGTGGAAGCGCTTCGGGCCGGCCCACGTGACCGGGGAGGCGCGTTCGCCCCAGACGGGATCGGTGAGGATGCGCTTGCCGTCGATCTCGACGAGGAGCGTGGAGTGGCCGAGCCAGGTGACGCGGAGGCCGCGCTTCGGTGGCGTGGCGAACGAGGCGCGCGTTCGCGCGACGATCGGGATCTCGGTGGAGGGCGAGGCGTATTCGCTCCCGCCCTGGATGAAGCGGGAGGTGGCCGCGATGATGCCCGGGTCCTGGCGCGGGAGGAGGTCCATGAAGCCGTCGCCGCGCCACCGCAGGCTGGCTTGCATGCGCTCGAGCCGGCGACCGGTGGGGTTCGCGCCCATCGCGGTACAAGCGCTCGCGGCGAGGAGGGCGAGGGCGAACGGGCGTCGCACGAGCGGAGCCTACCCCGGGACCCCTCGAAAATTCGAGAGGCAGACTTCACGCCGAACGCGCCAAGATCGGGGTATGAACGGCGCGATGGGCAAGAGAGCGTGGTGCGTTTCGATGATGATCCTCGCGGCGTGCTCGGGCGTGGAGCGCGCCGACGACGATGAGGGTTCGCCGCGGGACGCGGGCGCGGTCGTCCGCGACGCGGGCGCGGCGCGGGACGGTGGTGTCGAGCGCGACGGCGGAGCGCGTGACGGCGGTGCCGCGCGCGATGGCGGGGCGCGTGACGGGGGTCCTCCGATCGACGGCGGCACCGCGGAGTGCCCGATGGCCAGCGACTACGTGGGGGATTCGTCGTGGCCGGGCTCGATTGTGTTGCCGTCCGGACTCGAGATGTGTCGGTACGGGATTCAGTACGAGTCGCTCGAGGACGGGTACGCGCGTCGGCGCCGCGTCACGATCCCCGCGGGCACGTATCCGCTCCCGACGAGCGCCGACGACGCGCCGATCTTCCTGCCGATGTGTTTTGCCGACGACGGCGCGCCCGCGTTCGGGGCGGGCACCGTCGACGCGGAGCGCGGTCAGCGTTTGAACGCGCCCGGCGAGCGCTACTTCGTGACGGTGACGATGCCGGTCAGTGACGGGACGAACGTGTCGTGGGGCGCGGCGCTCCCGGTCGACACCGGCGTGCTCACGATCGACGGCCCGGTGTCGATCTACGGCGAGCTGTCGATGTCGCACTGCCGCGCGGAGAACTGCTTCGAGGACTTCGATCCGTTCCTGCCGTGCGATCTCGCGCCGCGGATGTGCGATCGGATCATGTTCACCGACGGCGACATCGCGATCGATCAGTTCCATTGGGCCGGCTCGGTCGGCGCGGGCTTCGCGGCGGCGACGCGCGCGCGCGGGACGTTCCGCGGGACGGCCTTCGATGTGTCGGCGTACGAGCAGATGGTCGTCGCCTACGGGCACCACGCGTTCAATCGATCGTTCATGATGTTCTTCGACGCGCCGATCGACGGCGTCTGCGGGCTGCGCTTCGCCGAGGTCACCGAGTTCGGTCAGATCGATCCGGTGGAGCTGCTCGACTGTGACGCGCAGACGATCGGGACCTCCGCGATCACCGGCGACACGCACACGTTCGGCACCGCCTGCGACGGGTGATCAGCGCGCGTCGAGGCTCGCGAAGAACGCGCTGGGGCTGAGCCCGCACGCCGCCTTGAAGTCGCGCGCGAGGTGGGCCTGGTCCGTGTAGCCGAGCGCCGCCGCGAGGTCCGCGAGCGTGCGATCGTCGCCGCGCTCGAGGCGGACGGTGACCTCCTGGAGGCGGTGCCGGCGGATGACCCACTTCGGCGACGCGCCGACGTAGGCGCGGAAGATCCGCTGGACCTGGCGCACGGTCAGAGCGGCGGTGCCCGCGAGGGCTTCGACGGTGAGGAGCTCGGGGTCGTCGTGGATCGTGCGCACGAGCGCGACGGCCTCCGCCACGACGGGGTCGTCGCGGCGGCGCTCGACGAGCCACGTGGTGAGGGCGGCGAAGGCCGCGTCGTCGTCGTCGATCTCCGAGAGCGACGCGTGCAGTTCGTCGGCGCCGTCGAAGACGTCGCGCAGCGGGACGATGCGGTCGGTGAAGTCGCCGGCGTCGCGATCGGTGAAGCCGCGGAGCGCGCCGGCGTGGAGCTTGACGCCGCGTACACGACCCTCATCGGCGAGGGTGCGGGTCCACAGCTTCGTCCACACGCCGACGACGCGCGCGCCGACCTGCTCGCCGTCGCCGTCCTCGAGCACGAAGTGGACGCTCGGGTCGGCGAGGAGCCGAGACTCGTGCGGGGGCTCGCCTCTCAGCGACCACCGGCCGGACCAGTAGGCCTCGACGAGATCACCGAGGGCGTCGGGCGGCAGGTACCGCTCGGCGTGGATGCGCCGCCCGCTGTGGACGTTGGAGACCAGGCCGCGCGCGCGGCTCGGGCCGGTCGGTCGCGTTCGTACAAGCCGGGGCCCGGTCATGTCGGGTACGAGTGGTGGCCATGGAAGACATCACGGTCAAGTCGATCGAATCGGTGGCGCCCTATTCGGGGCCGCACGAGATCCCGGGCATCGGGTTCAGGCACATCCGGGAGGCCCTGGGCGTGACGGCGTGGGGGATGAACGTCCTCGACTTCGCGCCGAACACGACGGGGTACCCGGAGCACGATCACGTCGGCGACGGGCAGGAGGAGGTCTACGTCGTCTTGCGCGGCGCGGTGACGCTCGAGGCGGGCGGCGCGTCGAAGGTGTTGAACGCGGGCGACTTCGCGCGCGTGGCGCCCCACGTGAAGCGCAAGCTGATCACCACGGACGCGGGCGCGCAGGTCCTCGCGATCGGCGCCACCCCCGGCCAGGCGTTCACGCCCCAGATGTGATCAGTCCGCGACGAACGCGCCCGAGAAGCGGGAGGTGTGCGTGCCTGGGTTCAGGTACGGGCCGACGAAGGGGATGCCGCCGCTCGTCTCGAGCTCGATGTCGCCCTCGACTTCGGTGGTCGAGACGGCGGTCAACGTGATCGTCCCGGTGACGGTCTGGCTCGGCCAGATGTCGATCGTGCAGTAGCAGCCCTGCGCGACGTGGGCGCGGCGCACGCCGGGGTCGTGTCCGGCGTTCGGGGTGGTGGTCACGGCGTAGATGGGGAGGCGGACCGCGTCGCGCTCGGAGTGGAACTCGACGTCGGTGTCGATGAAGATCTGATCGCCAGCGGCGCGCTGGTCGAGATCGTCGAGGACGATCTTGGCGATGAGTGTGAACTCGTCGTCGGCGATGTTCGGATCGTCCGGGCGCCGGCCGCCGATCGCGATGATCCACGACGCGCCGGTCGAAGTGAGGGTCGCGGTGATGCGATCGGCGCCGTAGTCCTGGCCGTCGAGCTCGATGACGAACGGGGCGCCGGGGGTCGGGGACGGCGTGGCTTCTTCGGGTGTGCCGCCGCAGGCGACGAGGGCGAGGGTGGTGATCGCGAGGGACCGGGGCGAACGGATCATGGTGTCGTCGCGTAGTGCAGGGGGCATGCCGAATCACGGCGTACGTGGATGAGGTGCGTCGCGCGCGCGAACCGCGACATCCGTGTCAACGGAACCGGAGGCGCCGCAGCGCGAACGCGATGAGTCCGGCGTGACCGACGAACGCGACCAGCGCGACGAGCCACCACAGGTCGGCGCCGGCGCGCGCCATCCAGAACGCCTTGCACGCGAGGAACGGCGGGAACGCGCCGAGGAGCCACTGCCAAGGCTCCGGGACGAACCAGCCCGCGAGGATGGTGAGGCCGGCGACGCCGCCGAACTTCGTGAAGGCGAGGCCTTGGACCTTGTCGTTCGCGAAGGCGCCGAGCAGCAGCGTGGTGAGCGGGGCAGCGAGCGCGGACGCGGCGGCGATCGGGAGGAGCTTCGCCCAGGCGATCTCGGCGTGGCCGATGAGCGGGACGAGGATCAGCGCGAGCACGAAGCCGAGCGCGGCGGGGATCGCGATCCGATACGCGAGGAAGGTGGAGAACGGCGCGGGGCAGACGCGGAGGGCTGTGAGGGTGTCGTCCTCCTTCTCCTCGATGAGGATGAAGCCGAACGCGGTGCCGGGCATGAGCGCGGCCTGCCACAGGCCGACGAACGCGACGAACATCTCGTAGGTGTCGGAGAACCTCAGGTCGGTGCGTTCGTTGGGGAGCACGCCGTTGGCGGCGAGGGAGGCGTCGATCAGCGGGAGCACGAAGCGGGCGGCGACGCCGATGGCGAGCGCCATGCCGAGGAGCATGAGGACCATGCGGTCGCGGAGGACGAGGCGGACGTCGTTCTTCGCGAACGTCTTGACCCACGTGGCGGTGCTCATGATCAGCGGCCCCTCTTCACGACGTGTTCGCGGAACGCGGCGAGCGACCAGGCGGCGAGGCCGGCGAGGCTGAGCGCGGTGACGCCGCTCGCGTAGATCCACTCGAGCGAGGTGAGCGGGACGTAGGCGGCGCGGATCAGCATCGTGGGCGCGCCGCTGGGGATCGCGAGGACGGCGGGGTGATCGATCGCGCCGACGAACCAGAACGCGGGGATCTGGAGGATCGTGGCGACGGCGCTCATCGGCATGAGCGCTTCGACGATGCGGTCGTAGCGGACGACGATCACGATACCGACGAGGACGTGCATCACGCCGAGCGCGACGACGCCAACGGCGAGGAGGGCGTTGGGGGCGGGGACGTCGCCGCTGCGCGCGAGGATCAGGTGGGTGCCGGCGACGATCAGCGCGGCTTCGAGGGTCGCGAGGGCGGTGAGGGTGATGGTCTTCGCGGTGAGGTACTCCCACGCGCGCAGGGGCGAGACGATGACGGCCATGAGTGTGCCGTCGGCGCGCTCGAGGATGATCATCGCGACGACGTAGAGCAGCGTGGAGCCGCCGACGAACATCAGGAGCGCCATCGGGACGCTGCGGGCGAGGGTGTCGGCGGAGGAGAGCCAGGCGACGGCGCCGCTCACGACGACGGCGACGCCGATCGAGATCGCGTAGAGCTGGTTCTTCGCCTGGAGGCGGACGTCGGTGCGGAGGGCGGTCGCGAGCCTCACGGCGCGAGCCTCTCGCCGGTGACGGCGATGAAGACCTCGTCGAGCGTGGTCTCCTGCGAGTGGATGGTGCGGAGCGGGCGCGTGGCGAGGAGGGCGCGGAAGGCTTCGTCCTCGCCGAGGCCGTCGAGGGGGAAGTCGGCCTGGGCTTCGGCGCCGTCGTCGCCCTCGTAGGTGACGCGGACGACGCGGCGGCCGTGCTGACGCTTGAGGGCATCGGGGGCGTCGATGACGGCGATCTTGCCGGCGGTGATGAACGCGACGCGGTCGCAGAGCTGATCCGCGACGGCCATGTCGTGGGTGGTGAGGAAGACGGTCGTGCCTTCGTCGCGGAGGCGACGGATGAGGGCTTTGACGTTCTTCGCGTTGATCGGGTCGAGGCCGCCGGTGGGTTCGTCGAGGAACAGGAGCTTGGGTTTGTGCAGGACGCTGCGGGCGAGGTTGAGGCGGATCTTCATGCCCTTGCTGAACTCGCCGACGCGTTGGTCGGCGACGTCTTCGAGGCCGACCCAGGCGAGCGCTTCGCGAGGCGGGACGATCGGGCCGCGGTAGAGGCCGCCGAAGTGTTCGAGGTTCTCGAGGGCGGTGAGGCGTTGGTGGTGGTTGGGGAGCTCGAAGCAGACGCCGATGTGCTCGTAGTAG
>JAUHYN010000244.1 GCA_030426505.1 bacterium
GCGCTTGGTTGTAGACCGGCGAGCCCTGCATGACGGGCGACGCGGGGAAGATGGTGAGGAACTTGTCCTGGACGAGGTTGAAGTAGGCGGCGCCGCTGCCGACGCCGTTCTCGATCGCGCTGTGGCGCGGGTCTCCGTCGTTGATCCAGATGCCGATCATTCCGTTGCCCGAGCGCTTCGGGAAGCCGAAGACGAGGTCGCGGCTGTTGTCGTTGTCGAAATCGCCGGTCGCGGTGGTCCACGGCGTCTCGCCGGTGACGTCGCCGGCCCAAGGCTCGGCGAACGCCGAGCCGGTCGTGAAGGTGAGCGCCGCCAGGCCGGCGCAGATCGATGCGATGAACCGGCCGCGCCGGAGCTCTCTACGTGACATTTTGTTGTTCTCCCTTTCGAGCGCCCGGTGGTGAGCGCTTCGGTCGGGTCATTGGGAGCGGGCGGAGCGGATCTGATCTGCGGGGGTGAAAAAAGTCGCGAGCGCCGCGATGACGGCCGCGACGCGCAGTCAGGCGCTCGGCCGGGCGAGCTTGGGTACGACGAACACGACCCAACTGACCAGCGCCGCGATGAACAGCGCCGCGGCGACGCCCATCCACAGGAAGAACCGGTCCGGATCGATCGACATCGCGATCCGAGGTCCGAGCGCGAGGAGCGCGAAGGCGCCGATCGCGACGACGGCCCAGGGCCGTCCGCCGAGCAGGCTCGAGAAGCCGCCGTGCCCGAGGGTGACTTGGGTGCTCACCGCGAGCGCGAGCGTCGCTAAGCCGCCGATGAACGCGACGTGGAGGAACGCCTTCGCGTGGTCGTCGAAGATCGCGCCGAGCATGAACCCGAGCGGGAGCATCCACGCGGACACCCAGACCAGGCGTCGCACGGCGCCGGGCTTGGATGGAGGGACGGCCAGCTCCGCGCTCATGAGGAGCGTGGCGGCGACGACCGAGCCGCGCACCGCGAGGCCGGCCCGGAGGGACACCCACTGCTCGAGGAAGAAGCTCGCGACGAGCGTCGCGGCGGCGAGGAGGTGGAGCGCGCGGGCGCGTCGGTGGTCGGTGGAGTCGTCGGCGTCGGCGGGGGCCTCGCCGCGCGTCATGAGTGGGAGGGCGAGTCCGCCGACGCCCAGGACGAGCGCGACGAACATGCCCTGCAGGACGAAGCCTCGGCCGAGGTCGTGCAGCCACCACTGGCCGCCCGAAGCCGCGCCGACGGCGGTCAACAGGGAGCCCGCGACGCCGAGCAGGAACGCGACGGGGATCCACACGAAGCTGTTCGGCGGGCGCCGGGTCGATCGTCGGTTCGAGAAGCGCCGCACGACGAAGCCGACGACGGTGAATGCCAGGACGAACCAGCAGAGCTGGGAGAGCATCCAAGCGCGGTGCCACGCGAAGACCGAGACCCCGATGGGTGCGAGCGCGCCGACGGTGAGCGTGAAGACCGACGGCGGCGCGGAGCCGGTGCGGCGGGGGATCATCGTGAAGAGGAACCCGACGGCGAAGGCCATCAGGAAGCCCTGGATCTGCGTCATCGCGTGGAAGATGGGGCGGTAGTCCTCGAGGACGCCGACCGCGTGCAGGACCCAGTGACCGATGCCGGCGAACGCGAGCGCGGCGCCGATCGGGAACATCAAGCGGTACGGCTCTCGGAGGAGGAGCGGCGCGTGATCGATGTCCGGGGAAGGCGCCACGACCTGGGCCATCTCGGCGGGGAGCGAGGAAGACACGGCCCGAAACGGAGCAACCGGGGGGCCAAGGCTCATCGTAGGGGCCGTGGGTTCGAAGTCACGAGGTGGTGATCGGGGCGGCGGACACGTTACCGGTTGGGATCGAGTGGGTGCTCCGGGGCGCTGCATGCTCGAGCATTCAGATCTGGCGGGTCCGCCCCTCCACGCCTTCGAGACGGCCGTGAGAACGGGTCGGGCACACCCCTTGCGAAGCCTCGGCGCATGGAACGAAGCGCGATCAAGACGACGCTCGACCTGCACTCGAAGCTCGCCGCGCAGCGCGCCCGGCCGAGCGCTGCGGCCGCCAAGGCCGATCTGCGCGAGATGCTCGAGGAGGCGGCCGACGACGTGGCGCCGCGCGACATCACGAACCGCCTCGGCGTGAGCGCCGATCTCCTGACGAACTTCTCGCGCATGAGTAAGGCGGACCGCGCGCGGGTCGACGCGTGGCGCACGAGACTCCTCGAGCGCTACGAGGAGACCCTTCCGCGGGATCTCTGGCGAACGATGGCGGACCACGCCGACCGCATCCTCCCTACGGTCGACCAGGCGCGGCAGGCGGGTGGCTCCGAGCTGTACCGCATGGCGGTGCGGGTCCGAGTCTGTCAGGAGCTCGCGTCGCCGATGACGGTGTGGAGCGTCGACCTCGACACAAAGGGCCTCGCGGACCGCTCACTTCGGCAGAAGTACTTCGAGGACGACCCCGCGATGGGTGCGTTGCAGGAGCGGCTGAAGGCGCTCGACGAGGTGCTCCGCCGAAGGATCGAGATCGTCCCGGGGGACGTGTGGCCGAACGTCGGGGAGGTGCGCGACGCGATCATGGCCTTCGCCCGCGAACCCGCCGAAGCGAAGGAGCGGGACGGCGCCGGCGATGACCGGGCGCCGACGGCGCTGGGCGTCGCGAATGTGGAGACGCGGCGGCACAACCCGGCCGGGAGCCGCGTCGGGTTCGTGGATCCGCAGGCGATCGCGGCGAAGTTGCCGGGCGGTTGAGGTCGACGGCATTCGCCCCCGCCGAGCCGCCTGAACCCGCTCGACTCCGCGTGCGAAAACCGACAGCGCGCGTTGGATCGCACGTTGCACCTACCGACAGCGTGCGATCGGTCGCTGCCGCCCTCGTTGTCATCGTTGTCATCGGCGCCGCCTGCGCCGGGACGGAGCCGGAAGAGCCACCCGCTCCACCCCGCGACGCAGGCATCGACATCGTCGACGCAGGTACGCGGGACGGTGGCGTCGCGCCGCGTTGCGCGGAGCCGGTGGAAGCCATCGGCGTCTTGCCGTCTTCGGTGCTCGATCCGGCGCCTCACGCCGACGACATCGCGTGCCCGGCGCGCACGCTCGAGTCCAAGCTCAGGGATGCGCGAGTCATCTGTCTCGGTGAGAACTCACACGGAGTCGCTCAGAGCATCTACGCGCACGGGCTCCTGCTGAGGCATCTGATCGAGGACCTCGGCGCGCGCACGATCGTGTTCGAGGGCACGGAGGCGAGCGCGAGTTCGTGGGATCGCTACCTCGACACTCGCGACGAGCGCGACCTCGTCCTCGGCTTCCGCGACATGGCGGGCTCCCTCGGCGCGTCGCGTGAGCGCGAGGAGTTGCTCCGGTTCATCGCGACGATCGACGTCGACGAAGACCTCCACATCACCGGCTTCGATGTCGCCGTACAGTCGGCCGCGACGATCCAGGCGATCCTCGATCACCTCGATCGCGTAGAGCCGGAGACGACCCACACGTGGCGCCAGGCGTTCCTCGCGTCGCCGATCCTTACCGCGGAGGCGGCGGACGATCTCGCAAACGAGATCGCGGACCGCCGCGCGAAATACGTCGCCGCGACGAGTGAAGCCGAAGTCCAACGACTCGAGCGCGACCTCACCAACCTCGCCGACGGCCAGCGCTTCCTCGATCGTTTCTACGACGGTGACTTCGAGGGCGGCAACGCGACGTACCGCGAGCCCGGGATGACGCGGAACATGCTGGACCTCCTCGCACGTCGCGGCGACGCCGGACCGATCGTGATGCTCGCCCACAACGGCCACTGTCACCGCACGATCGACATCGGGATCGATCTATCCGGCGACCCGACGCCATCCGTCGGCGCGTCACTCGCGACCGCGCTCGGCGACGACTACCGGACGATCTTCCAGTTCTACGAGGCCGGCCGCGAGCTCCTACCGACCGCCAATGGGTTCGTCCCGGGCGACCACTACGTGTCGCCCGCCGGGTTCGAGGCGGCGCTGTTCGCAGCCTCTGATGCCGACGCGTTCTTCCTGTCGACCGACACCGATCGCGTCGACGTCGCGGCGACGTACTCGTACCGAGGTCAGCCGCTCGTCCCCGCCGAAGCGTTCGACGGCGTCCACGCGATCCGTACGGTCACGCCGGTCACGTTGCGGTGAGCGGGGCGCGTCCGGCGCTCGGGCGCACCACGATGTTGCCCGGATACGTACCTCGCCACTTCGCGCGCAGCGCTTCGGCGATGTCTTCGAGCGCGAACGTCGCGGCGACGTGCGGCTTCAGGACACCTTCGCCGGCCCACGCGAGGATATGTTCCATTCGTTCCTCGTGCAGGCGCGGATCGCGGTGGGCCGCGATCGCGGCCGGTGATCCGAGCACGTCGATGCCCTTCATGAGTACGAGGTTCGTGGGGATCACGTTGGCGGAGACTTCGCCGCGGCCCGCGAATGGGGTGGATGACCAGCCCACCACGACGAAGCGCGCTCCGAACGCGCACGCGCGGAGCGCTTCGGTCGACAACGGACCGCCGACGGCGTCGTAGACGACGTCCGCGCCGCGGCCGTCGGTGAGCGCCTTGACCTCGTCGCGAAGTGAGCGGTCCTCGCCGAGCGTGACGACGTGGTCGGCTCCCGCCGCGCGCGCGACCTCGAGCTTCTCGGGAGTGCGCCCGACCGCGATGACCTTCGCGCCGAGCCGCTTGGCGAGCGCGACGGCGGCGAGCCCGGTCGATCCGCTCGCACCGAGGACGAGCACCGTCTCCGAGCGCTCGACGCAACCGCGGACGACGAGCGCGTGGTACGCGGTGATCGCGCCGCCGAGCAGACACGCGCCTTCGTCGAAGGTCATGCCGGACGGCAGCGGAATCAGCGCGTCGCCCGGCGCCACCGCGTAGCTCGCGAAGCCGCCCCACCGACGATGCCTCCCGAGCGAGCGCGGTCCCGTGCGCGTCCCGTCGGCGATCACGGCGGCGCCCTCCGAGAGGTCGACGTCCGCGCCGCGGGCGACGACTTCACCCGCGAACTCCAGACCCGGCGTGTACGGCGGCTCCGGCACGTGCTGGTACTGACCGCTCGCCATCAAGAGGTCGACCCAGCCGACGTTCGCGCTCTTCACCGCGATGATCACCTCGTCGGCGGCCAGCGCGTCCGCGCTCGGAGCCGGTTCGGCTTCGACGCGGAGGTGTCGTTCGATCGTGTCGAGCGGTGACGCGCCGAGCGCGTCGATCGAGGCGCGCCAGCCGTCGGGGAGCACGGTCATAGCCGCACCCTATCTCTGCTCCCTCCTCTGCGCGACGATCGCGATCGCCCCTGCTACCCCGACGCGACCGCGCGGGCTTCGGCCCGCGTCGCGAACCAGGCCGTCGCTCCCATCACGATGGCCGCCATCGCGACGAACGTCGCCCGCATCCCGAAACGCGCCAGCGACTCCGCCCCGGCCCACGCGCCCGCCATGAGGACGAGGATCGACAACGCGCGGCGCCCCCACTGGCGGCCGTCTCCGCCCGCGATGACCGAGTCCGCCGCGATCGCGGTGATCGTCAGCGTGAGCACGGTCGTCTTGAGATCCGGGTCGGCGATGCGCACGACCGTCGCACTGCGCAAACCCATCGCGGCCGCAGTCGAGATGATGATGCCGTAGAGCGCAGTCCCGGTCACCGTCGGCGCGTTCGGCGCGAGCACCGCGGCCGCGACGAGCAGTGCGGTCTCGGCCGCTGCCGCCGACAGGAGCCACGCGCCGAGTGAGATCGGCGCCCGCCACTTCGCGAGCCGCCCACCGGCGATCGCGCCCACTCCGAACGCGGCGAGCCCCAACAGCGGACGCGCGGCGGAAGGCTCCGAGGGGTCGGCCAAGCTCAGCCCTACGAAGACGACGTTGCCCGTCATCAACGCAGTGAAGATGCGACCGAGCCCGAGGATACTCACCGCGTCGATCAGACCCGTGGTGAACGTCAGCGCGATCAGCAGCGCGGGCAGCGGCTTCACGTCAGCCACGGCCGGAACGCCTTCACGAGGACGGGCATGAACCCCCAGGTGAGCGTCGCCACCACGAACGTGTTGACGACGATGAGCTCGGCCAGCGGCGGCAACCCGACGGCGAAGCCGGGCACCGCGTGCGCCCAGATCCACACCGCCGGGTTGACGGCCAACCAGGTCACCACCGCCATCTTCCAGGCGGGCGGCGCGTGGGCTCCGTGCGCTCGGAAGAAGCCCTCCAGGCCGCGGAGCTCGTCCCGGGTCGCCTCGCCCTCGACGAGCGGCGCCACGGTCACGCGCCAGCGCTGGTAGCCGTCGGAGGCGTAGAACGCCTCCTTCGCGTCGTCGTCGCGAAAGCTCCTCAGGATTCCGTACTCATTCGACGTGCTCCCGGGGGCCGGGCGAATGAAGGAAGCGCCACTCGTCGCCGGATCGTCGAGCGTCTCGCGGAAGAAGTGGCGTAGCGCCTCCTCGAACTCAGCCTCTCGGCCCGGACGGACGCGGCGGACGATCGCGACGTGAATCACGAGGCTCTCCTTTCGTCGCCGTCAGATCGCGAAGCAGTCGCAACCGTTGCCGAAGAACCCGGTCGGCCCGTGGGGCGCCGACCGCTCGAACAGCGCGTGGGCGTGGTCCACGATCCGCTCGATCGCACTGCGAGCCCGAACGTTCGCAACCCCTTGCGCCTGGTAACCACCGTAGTGCTTCGGCGGTGCCCAATCGGGGCTCGGCGGGGGCGCGCCGGGATCGTGCGTTTCGAAGACCCCCTGAGCGAATACGACCCTGCCGTCCACGACGGTCAGGTCGCTCTCGATACTCTGGATCTCGTCGTCGGGGACCGAGAGGAAATCGCGCGACAACACCGCGAGGTCCGCGAGCATCCCCGGTGCGATCTTGCCCTTGTCGTGTTCGTCGCTCGAGAACCACGCACTGCCCGTAGTCCACAGTCGCAGCGCTTCCTCGCGCTCGAGGAGGTTGTCGTCGCCGTACATCGGCGTCCCGCCAATCGTTCGTCCGGTCGTGAGCCAGTACATCGCGACCCACGGGTTGTACGAAGCCACGCGAGTGGCGTCGGTCCCCATCCCGACGGGGGCGCCGAGCTCGAGCATCCGTCGGAGCGGTGGCGTGCGCTTCACCGCGTCACGACCGTACCGCTCGATGAAATACTCACCCTGGAATGCCATGCGGTGCTGCACGGCGATCCCGCCGCCGAGACGCGCGATGCGCTCGATGCTCCGATCGGAGATCGTCTCCGCGTGGTCGATGATCCAGTGCAGCCCGTCGAGCGGCACTGTGCGGTTCACCTCCTCGAACACGTCGAGGAAGCGTCGGATGGACTCTTCGTAGGTCGCATGAATTCGCCACGGCCAGCGTCGCGTCGCCAGGAGCGTGACGATGCGACGCAGGCTGGACTCCATGTCGTCCACGAGCGTGGGCCTCGGCTCGAGGAAGTTCTCGAAGTCGGCCGCCGTCCAGACCAAGTTCTCGCCGGCGCCGATCATCTTCAGCATGGCGTCGCCGTCCCCTGGCCGCGTCATGTCGACCCAACGCTCGTAGTCGGCGTACTCACTGCCCGCCTGCTGCGCGAACAGGTTGTAGGCGATCCGCACCGTCGACAGCCGCTCTTCGTGGACGCGACGGATGATCCGGTAGTCGTCCGGAAAGCTCTGGCCTCCGCCGCCGGCGTCGATCGCGCTCGTCACCCCGAGGCGATTGAGCTCCCGCATGAACTGGCGCGTGCCATTGACCTGATCGGCCTCGGCGAGCTTCGGGGCCTTGGCAAGCGTCGCGTACAGCACCAACGCGCTCGGCTTCGCGACCAGCATCCCCGTGACACGACCGCGCTCGTCGCGCTGAACGATGCCGCGATCGAAGGCCGGCGGGGCGTCGTCGTAGCCGAGCGCCCTGAGTGCCGCGCGATTGAGGAGCGCGCGGGCGTAGAGGTGCAAGACGAACACCGGCGTGTCGGGCGCAGCCTCGTTGATCTCCGCGAGCGTGGGCATTCGCTTCTCGGCGAACTGGAACTCGCTCCAGCCGCCGATCACGCGCACCCATTGCGGCGCCGGCGTCCGCGCCGCTTGCTCGCGCAACATCTCGAGCGCCTCCGCCAGCGAACGACAGCCGTCCCAGCGAAGCTCCGAGTTGTAGGTCAGCCCGCCGCGGATGACGTGGGTGTGCGAGTCGTTGAGGCCCGGCACCACGCGGCGACCCGTGAGATCGATCTTCGATGTTCCCGGGCCGGACAGCGCCATCACGTCGTGGTCGCTTCCGACGGCTCGAAAGCGCCCGTCTTGGATCGCGACGGCGCTCGCCTCGCTCACCCGTCGATCGCACGTCGTGATCTTGCCGCCGAACAGGATGAGGTCCGGTCCCGGAGCTTTCATCGCGTGCTCCTCAACGACCGCGCGCGGCGGGCGCCCCATGCACCATCGTGTACGCGTACTCGATGCCCTCGCCGTACGCGCCGCCGTGCTCACGCATGATCGTCATCAGCGCGTCGTAGTGCGTCTTGGTCGCCCAGTCGCGCTGCCACTCCAACGCGAGCTGGATCCAGGTCAGCGGAACGGCGCCGCCCTGCACCATGCGCTCGACGGCATGCTGGTGCGCCCGGGGTGACGTGCCGCCGCAGATGTCCGCCACGAAGTAGGTCTGGAACCCATCGTTGAGCGCGTCGAGCGCCGGGAGGGCGATGCACACTTCCGTCCAGAGCCCGGCGAGGATCAGCTTCTTCTTCCCGGTGCGCTTCACGGCCGAAACGAAGCCCTCGTCCTCCCACGCGTTCATGGTGGAGCGCTCGATCACCTCGTTCTCCGGGAGCACGTCGAGGAGCCGAGGCGTCACGTTGCCGCTGAACCCCTTCGTCTCGACCGACGTCACGATGGCAGGCACCTTGAACTCCCGCGTCGCTCGCGCGAGGCCGATGAGGCCGTTCACGATGGCCTGGCGGTCGTGACTCTCCACGCCGAACATCATCTGCGGCTGGTAGTCGATGAACGCGACGACACTGTTGTCGGGGGTGAGTAGCTCGAGCTTCGAATCGGTCATGAGATCTCCTTGGTTGTCGACGGCGACTTGCGCCGACCCTTCGTGGTTCGCAGGACCGAGATGCATCCCATGTGCCGATGAAGTCGGACTCGGCTCCGCCCGAGCTCCGTGTCCATAGTTGGCCACGCCTTGGACAGGGGTTGGTCAAGCGGCGGACATGCGTCGACCGAGATGGACGAATCGACCGCTCAGGGGCACGCTTGCTCCGACGCAATGCTCCTCCGGCACGAAGATCTCGACCGCAGCTTCGAACCCGAGCGCACCGCGATCGACGCGATCGATCTCGAACTCATGACCGAAGCGCTTCAAGCGATAGCGCGTTCGACCACGATCGACGGCGTCATCGGGACGCTCCTGGGATCCCTGCTCCGCTGCGCGGTCCCTCGCGGCACGCCGTGCGCCGCGCTCGTCGTGCGCGACGACGCCGGACGATGGTGCGTCGAGGGCCCGGCGGGGATCCGACCGAAGATCCCCAGCGCGCTACTCGACGACGTACTCTCGAACCGAAGGCGTGTCGTCGTCACCGACGACCCAGACCTTTGCGCAGCGCCACGTTCGGCGG
>JAUHYN010000245.1 GCA_030426505.1 bacterium
GAGCCGGAAGTCGCATCGGAGAACACGAATGGGGACGGAGATCGGCGCGGTCCGGAGCCGTTCGAATTCGTGTGCCCCGTTCTCGATTCCGGCTTTCGGGTTCCTCGGAGGCCCCGGGACGTCACGAACGGCCCCCCCACCCGGTCTCCCCTCCGCATGACCGCGCTCGACACCCTCGGCCTCACGATCCGCACCCTCTCCCTCGACGGCCACGAGGTCGCCTTCGTCGACGAGGGCGCCGGCCCGCCGATCCTCCTCCTGCACGGCGCCCCGCTCACCGCGCTCGGCTTCGTGCGCGTGATCCGCGAGCTCGCGAAGCATCACCGCGTCCTCGCGCCCGACCTCCCCGGCTTCGGCCGCACCCCGGCCCCGCCGGACTTCGCCGGCCGCCTCGACGACTACGCCGACTTCGTCGTGCGCTTCGTCCGCGCGCTCGAGCTGGAGCGACTCGTCGTCTTCGTCAACGACGCGAGCGGGAGCTTCGGGCTCGCCGCCGCCGCGCGGGTCGCGGATCGGATCGCCGGGATCGTCGTGGCGGACACGGTGCAGATCCCGATGACGGGCGTCGCGTGGTGGGTGCGGCAGCTGCTCGTCCACGTGGTCGCGTCGCGCCCGATGCGCGCGATCAATCGCCGCTTCAACCTGCTGCCGTGGATGGTCGCGACCGTCGCGCCGTGGCTCCGCCCGTTCTCGCGCGCCGAGCGCCACGTGCTCACCGCCGTGTTCGACACGCCCGACAAGCGCGATCGTGTCCTCGACCTCTTCGAGCAGATGGGCCGCGACACCGCATTCATCGCGCGCACCGCCGAGGCCGCACGACGACACCTCGCCGATCACCCCGCGCTCCTGTTGTACGGGGCGTTCGATCCGATGCGGTGGATCGGCGCGGTCGGTCGCTACCGTCGGATGTTCCCGCGGCACGTGGTACGGATCGTCGCGCGCGAGGAGCACTTCCCGATCCTCGCGTCGGGGACCGAGGTCGGGCGCCTCGTCCACGCGTGGGCGGCGGCCGAGGTCGCGCGCGAGCGAGCGGCGTGATGCAGACGGACACCGAAGTCTTCGAAGCGCACCGGCCCTCGCTGCTCGCGCTCGCGTACCGGATGCTCGGCGACTTCGCGCGCGCCGAGGATCTCGTGCAGGACGCGTGGCTCCGTTGGGAGCGCCGCGACGTCGAGGTCGACGCGCCCAAGGCCTACCTCATCAAGACCGTCACGCGCCTGTGCCTCAACGAGCTCGACTCCGCGCGCGTGCGCCGCGAGGCGCGCGACGATCGCCTCCCGGAGCCGCTCAGCCTTGAGGCGAATGGCCTCGAGCGCGTGGAGGGCCTCGACGAGCTGTCGATGGCGTTCGTCGTGTTGCTCCAGCGCCTCTCCGGCGCGGAGCGCGCGGCGCTGTTGCTCCACGACATCTTCGACTTCTCTCACGCCGAGATCGCGACGCTCCTCGGCCGCAGCGCCCCCGCGAGCCGCAAGCTCCTCGAGCGCGCGCGCCGGCACGTCGCGGACGAGCGGCGGTCGCTCGAGGTCTCCGCGGAGGAACACCGGCGCCTCCTCGCGGCGTTCATCGACGCGGCCACGCGCGGCGACGTCGAAGCGCTGACCGCGCTCCTCGCCGACGACGTCGTGCTGATCGCCGACGCGGGCCCCGACGGCGGCCGCTACGGTCGCGTGCGGAACCTGCCGGGGCCGTTGGTCGGCGCGAAGAAGGTCGCGCCGTTCGTCGCGGCGGTGACCGCGCAGGGCGCGACGGGCGCCGAGGTCCGCGCGTGCGAGATCAACGGGCGCCCGGGCGTGGTGCTCGTGGTCGAGGGCCGCGCGGTGACGGCGTTGACGGTGTCGGGGGCGGAGGGGCGCGTGCGCGGGATCTTCATCCAGGCGGATCCGGCGCGGTTGTCTCGGGTCTGAATCGAATCGAATTCGTAGTCGCCGTCCTCGATTCCGTCTTCCCCGTTCCCTGGCGTCCGGTCGGAGCGAACGCGTCCTGGAAACGGGGAAGCCGGAAGTCGCATCGGGGAAGACGAATGGGGATGGAGATCGGGTCGGTCCCGGAATCGAATTCGTAGTCGCCGTCCTCGATTCCGTCTTCCCCGTTCCCTGGCGACCGGTCCGAACGAATGCGCCCCGGAAACAGGGAAGCCGGAAAGTCGCATCGGAGAACACGAATGGGGCGCCGGCAGATCACGACCCCTCGCGACTCAACAGCTCCCGCTTCCGCTCGACCCCCCACCGGTACCCCGACAGCCCCCCGTCCGCGCGGACCACGCGATGACACGGCACCAGCACGGCGATCGGGTTCGCCGCGCAGGCCGCCGCCACCGCGCGCGCCGACTTCGGGGCGCCGATCGCCCGCGCGACCTCCGCGTACGTGCGCGTGGCTCCGGCCGGGATGCGCGTGAGCGCCGACCACACGCGCTGCTGGAACGCGGTGCCGCGGATGTCGAGCGGGAGGCCCGGCTCGGCGGGGGCCTCGACGAGCGCGACGACCCGCGCGACGAGCGCTTCGAACTCCGCGTCGCCGCCGACGAGCGCGGCGCGCGGGAAGCGCGTGCGGAGATCTTCGACGAGGGCGTCACCGCGATCGCCGAAGAGGACGGAGCACACGCCGCGCGTCGTCGCGGCCACGAGGATCGCGCCGAGCGAGCACTTGCTCACCGCGAAGCGGATCGTCTCGTCGGCGCCGCCGGATCGATACGCGGTCGGCGTCATGCCCAGCGCGTCGCTCTCGTAGAAGCGCGACGACGCGTTGAAGCCCGCGTCGTAGATCGCGGCGGTGACCGAGTCACTCGTGCGCAACGTGTCGCGGACGCGCCCGGCGCGGTGCGCCTTCGCGTAGGCCTTGGGCGTCACGCCGGTGACCGCCTTGAAGATCCGGTGCAGGTGGTGCGGGCTCATCTCGGCGCGCGCCGCGAGCGCGTCGAGTGACGGCGGCGCCTCCGCCGTCTCGATGAATCGGCAGAGGTCCGCGACCAACGCGGCGCGCCGCTCGGCCTTCGGCGGCAGGTGCGGCTCGCAGCGCTGACAGGGGCGGAAGCCCGCGCGCTCCGCGTCGGCGGCGGAGCGATGGAACGCGACGTTGCGCGGGTTCGCGCGCCGCGAGGCGCACGACGGTCGGCAGTACACGCCCGTCGTCTCGACCGAGTAGAAGAAGGTGCCGTCCTGGTCCGCGTCGCGCTGAACCACGGCCGCCCAGCGGGGATCGTCTTCGGTGGTGTTCATGCTCGCACTGTGGAGCGCGCCGCGCACCGCCACACTCCGGGTCTTGCGATCGAATCCGCGCCGACACGAATTCGATTCGAGGGCGAGAACCGGAGCGCCGCCCCCGCTTCGCTGCGCTACCTCTCGCACCAAGGAGGAGACGCGATGAGACGTTTCGAAGGCAAGGTTGGCATCGTGACCGGGGCGAGCTCCGGCATCGGAGAGGCGGCGGCGCGGCAGCTCGCCCGCGCGGGCGCGAAGCTCGTGTTGGGCGCGCGGCGCGGCGACGCGTTGAAAGAAGTGGTGGCCGCGATCGCGGCGGAGGGCGGCGTCGCGACGGCGCTCGCGGGGGATGTGCAGGACGAAGGCTACGCGCGGGCACTCGTGACGACCGCGGTGGACAAGTATGGGGGCCTCGACCTCGCGTTCGACAACGCGGGGACGCTCGGGGCGATGGGGCCGCTGGTCGAGGTGAGCGCCGAGGACTGGGAGGCGACGCTCCGCACCAACCTCACCAGCGCGTTCTTCGCGGCGAAGTACCAAGTCCCCGCGATGCTCGCGCGCGGCGGCGGGGCGATCGTGTTCACGTCGACGTTCGTCGGGCACACCGTCGGGATGGCAAACCTGTGCGCCTACGCGGCGAGCAAGGCGGGGCTCATCGGCTTGACCAAGAGCCTCGCGGCGGAGCTCGGCGCGTCGGGCGTGCGCGTCAACGCGCTGCTCCCGGGCGGGATGGACACGCCGATGGGGCGCACCGTCGCGAATACGCCCGAGGCCCGGGCGTTCGTGGAGGGCCTACACGCCATGAAGCGGATCGCGACGCCGGAGGAGATCGCGCGGTCGGCGCTGCACCTGCTGTCGGACGAGGCGAGCTTCACGACGGGGATCGCGTTGCTCGCGGACGGGGGCGTGTCGATCGCGCGGGCGTAAGAGCCCGCAGCAAATAGCTTCCAGTCCGCAGCAAGATCTCCCGAGCGCATCAGGCGCTGAAGCGTCGCACCGAGGATCTGCCGGCTGCCCGCTGGTCGCTGAGAGCTAGGCAGGCTACGACCGCGCCGCCGCGATCGCGAGGAGCACCCACCCCGCGAGGAACGCGAGGCCCCCGAGCGGGGTGATCGCGCCGAGCCACCGAACGCCGGACAGCGCGAGGACGTACAGCGATCCGGAGAACAGGACGGTCCCCGCGATCATCGCGTAGCCGCTCGCGTTCAACAGTCCAGAGCGGACCTGCAGGCCCACGAGCCCGATCAGGACCAGCGCGAGCGCGTGGTACATCTGGTAGCGCGCGCCGGTCTCGAACACGGCGAGGAGGTCGGGGGCGAGGCGCTCCTTCAGTGCGTGCGCGCCGAATGCACCCGCGGCGACGGAGACGAAACCGGACGCGGCCCCGGCGACGATCATCAACTTCGACATCGCTTCGCGTTGTATGCGGGTTGCCTCCGCGGACCAAGCGCGGTTAGGGACATCGCGGAATGTCCAAAGAGAAGCGCGAGTACGTGTTCGGGCCGACCTTCGCCGAGATGGTCGACCCGATGAAGATCGCCGAGAACGTCCGGGAGGCCGCGCGCGTCGCGCGGAGCGAGGATCCGCTGGATCCCGTCAACCTCTACAACCTCAACTGGAAGGACGACGCCGGCGAGGTCACCGCGCTCGTGATGCCGAAGGAGATCACGGGCGTGTCCACGCCGATCGCGGTGCTCACGGGGCAGAAGTTCCCGACGGGCGCGCACAAGGTCGGGCCGGCGTACGCGATCGTCATGGAGAAGCAGGTCCACGACGAGATCACGCCGGGTGAGCACCGCTGCGTGTTCCCTTCCACGGGGAACTTCGGCATCGGCGGCGCGTGGGTCGGGCCGCGGATGGGCTACGAGTCGACGGTCGTCTTGCCCGAGGACATGTCTCGCGAGCGCTTCGAGATGATCGGCGCGTTCGGCGCGAACATCATCAAGACGCCGGGCAGCGAGTCGAACGTCAAAGAGATCTACGACAAGGTGAAGGAGCTGCGCGCGGATCCGAAGAACGCGATCATTCAGCAGTTCGCCGAGTTCGGGAACTACCGCTTCCACGCGACGGTGACGGCGTCGGCCGCGCGGGAGCTCGCGCAGTCGCTCGAGAAGCAGTCGATCGGGAGCGGGAAGGTCACGGCGTTCGTGTCGGCGATGGGCTCGTCGGGCACCATCGGCGCCGGCGATCCGCTGAAGGACGAGCAGGGCACGCTGATCGTGGGGCTCGAGCCGATCCAGTGCCCCACGCTGTACAACGTCGGGTTCGGGGCGCACCGCATCGAGGGGATCGGGGACAAACACGTCACCTGGATCCACAACGTGTTCAACACGGACGCGATGATGTGCATCGACGACGTCGACACCGTGCGCGGCATGGTGCTGCTCCAGGAGGGCGGCGACGTCCTCGTCAACGACCTCGGCGTCTCGGAGGAGACGGCGGCGCGGCTCGTGGGGACGTTCGGGATGAGCGGCGTCTGCAACGTGCTCGGCGCGATCAAGACGGTGAAGCACTTCGGCCTAGGGCCGGACGACCTCGTCGTGACGGTCGCGACGGACGGCTACGATCGCTACCCGTCGGTGCGCGACTGGCTCGCGTCGGTCGAGGGCGAGCAGACGAGGGAATCCGCGCTGCGGCGGGTCGAGATCTTCCACCGCGCGGGGCGCGACTGGATCCTCGACGGCACCCGCGGCGTCCGCGAGCGCTGGCACAATCAGAAGTACTTCACCTGGGTCGAGCAGCAGGGGAAGTCGGTCGAGGCGCTCCAGCAGCAGAAGGACCCGGACTTCTGGCGCGACCAGCGTGCGCGTGTGGAATCCATCGACCGCCGCATCGTGGAGATGCGCGGCTGATCTTCGTGAGCGCCGGCAAAAGTGCGCCAGGGCACGTGACCACCCGGTATGGACCGCGGACGGATTGGGGTGTGCGCGGCGTCAAAAGACAGATTGACTACGCGCACCGCTATGCTTTAGGCGCAGTGGTCGAACCTGGGACAGAGTCGGCGGAACACGCATCACCAGCTCCAGTAATTCAATTGCGAAAGGGAAACTCCAAAGTATGAAGCTCTTGCGTTTGCACAGCGCCCTGGCCCTGACGATGGCCGGCGCCCTCGCCTTCGGGTGTAGCGGCGGCGATGACAACTCTGATGACGTGGTGATCCGGGACTCCGGACCCAACAACACCACCCCCGACGCCGGTATGCGCGACGGCGGTGGCGGCGGCGGCCCGGTCTGCGGTGACGGCGTCTGCGAAAACGGCATGAACGGCACCGAGGACAAGGGCGAGCGGTTCGTGAACTGCTCCATGGACTGCCCGGCGCCCGATTTCTGCCCGGACGGCACGGAAGGCTGCGAGTGCTCCTCGACCTTCACCCCGGGCGACACCAGCTTCGGCCAGGACGACTGCGTGGACGCCGACAACCTCTGCATCCCGTGGGACGTCCTCTCCGGTCGCGGCATGGAGGTCATGCTCCCCGACCAGACCTGCGTGAAGACCTGCGCGACGGACGCCGACTGCGGCGCGAACCGCTTCTGCAAGAACATGGACTTCCAGGGCGCCTCGGCGTCGGTGGGCTCCATCTGCGTCGACCGCCTCGCGGGCATCGACGAGTACTGCGGCGCTTCGAAGAACACGGCGGTCCTCGTGACGAACGAGGGCGCGGACGTGAAGACGGACGACGAGCAGGTCGGCTGCGCGGGCGACGCGGTCTGCCTCTTCAACGCGCTCGGCGAGCTCAACCCCGACGAGGGCGCGTGCGTGCAGCTCTGCGGTCGCGCGGGCGACGCGAACTGCCCGGCCGAGTTCCCGTACTGCAACCCGGGTCTCCTCGAGGTCGACACCTCGACGGCGGGCCTCTGCAGCGTCGGTCGCCTCGGCTTCGGCGCTTGGGGTGGCTTCACCGAGGATCCGAACCTCGCGGGCTTCGCCTCGATCTGTGACCAGGCGGACCCGGCGGACCTCGTCCTCCTCGGCCTCCAGGTCATCGGCATCCCGGCCGGCGTCTGCATCGAGGAGTGCAACAGCGGCGGCACGAGCCCCGACCAGAACTGCGTCTCGACGGACGCGACCAACCCGGTCGAGTGTGTCGTGCTCGACGCGGCGACCGGCGACGGCGTCTGCATCCACACGAACGTCGAGCAGCTGCCCGACACGTGCGGCGGCGGCGGCTCGTACGGCAACGGCCGCACGGGCTTCGGCGTGGTCTTCGGCGACGCGCGCATCCCGGCGAACTGGTGCGTGGACCGCCTCGACCCGGTGCTGACGGTCAGCTCGCTGAGCACGGCCGGCCAGCTCTCGAGCCAGGGCGACAACTGCGCCGCCCGCCCGCTCGACGAGTACCGCTGCCCCGACCCGACGCTCTGCGCGGGCGACGGCGCGGGCAACGGCGTGTGCCTGGTGGGCTGCTCGATCGTGAACGACCCGACGTACTGTGAGGACACCCTCACGGCGCTGGGTCTGCCCACGTCGATGGCCACCTGCGTCATGACCGGCACGAGCACGGTCGTCGGCCTCTGCGGCGGCGACTGAGCCCGGTGACATTCGGCGGGTGACCTCGGTCGCCCGCCGTCCGTAAGAACCTTCGACGGCGGCCTCTTGGCCGCCGTCGTCGTTTGTGGGGTCCCTGGCCTCGCAGGCAGTGTGCGGTCACGATCGGGGTGCGACGGATTCCGTGATGGGCGTGGGCGTGGAACACCGAGTGCAGCGGATCACACGGATGCGCTCGATCGATCGGGAAGCGGACGGCGGGCGGTTCGGGCGCGGGGCGCTCGCGGTCGGCTTCGCGGTGGGCCTCGTGTTCGGGGCCTCCGCCTGCTCCGGATCCGACGACGACCTGGTCGGCGCACCGGATGGCGGCCGTGGGGCGCCGGCGATGGACGCGCAGCCCGCGCGCGACGCGGGTTTCGAAGGCTCCTACTGCGGTGACGGGACCTGCGACCCGGACGAGAGTTGGGTCTCCTGCGGCGTCGATTGCCCCATCCTCCACCACTGCGTGTCCGGGGAAGAGGGCTGCGGTTGTACCTCGAGCTTCGCACGGGGCGACGCGGCTTTCGCGCGCGACGACTGCATCGACTCGGACAACCTCTGCGTCCCCTGGGACGTCCTCTCGGGCCGCGGGATGGAGGTCATGATCCCGGCGCAGTCCTGCGTGAAGCCGTGTACCGTCGACGCCGACTGTGGTCGCACGGACGATGGCGCCCCGCGCGCCTGCACCGCGGTCGAGATCCCCGGGGCGCCGATTCAGCTCGGCTCGATCTGCGTCGACCGGGTCGCCGAGCTCGACGCGTTCTGCGGGACGTCCGGGAACACGACCGTCCTCGTGACCACCGAGGGCGCGCGCGTCCACACACCGGAGGCGTTGGTCGGTTGCGCGCCCGACGCGGTGTGCCTGCTCAACACATTCGACACGCTCAACCCCGACGAGGGCGTCTGCGTCCAGGCGTGCGGCCGCGCTGAGGACGCGCCGTGCCCCGCCGCGAGCCCGTACTGCAACCCGGTGGGCCTCGAGATCGGCACGTCGACGGCGGGCCTGTGTGTCCCGCACCGTCGAGGTTTCGGCGCCTGGTGCGATCTCGACGACCCCGAGCGCGGCGGCTTCGCGACCGCCTGCGACGCGGCCGGGCCGGCGCGGCTACAGTGCCTCGACCTCAACGTGATCGGCATCCCGGCCGGCGTCTGCTTCGAGGAGTGCAACGAGGGCGGCGCCGATCCGGACGACGCCTGCGACGCGACCGATCCGGACCAAGGCATCGCGTGCCAGGTGCTCGACCCCACGACGGGCGACGGCGTCTGCGTCCACACCGACGTCGCGCTCGACCGCGACACGTGTGCGGGCCTCGGAACCGAGGGCGAAGGTCGCGTAGGCTTCGGGGTCGTGTTCGGCGACGAGCGGATCCCGGCGAGGTGGTGTGTGGACCGCTTCGCGCCGTCCCTCGCGCCGGCGCGCTTCGACGCGTCGGGCGCGATCGTCACGACCGGTGACTTCTGCGGCGAGAACCCGCTCGATGCGTACCACTGCCCCGAGCCGTCCCTATGTTCCAGCGACGGCGTGTGCTTCGTCGGCTGCGCTCTCGCCGACGCGACCTACTGCGACGGCGCCCTCGCGACGCTCGGTCAGACGAGCACGACCGCGACGTGTTTCATGACTAACACGAGCACCGTGGTCGGCGTCTGCGGAGGGGACTGATCCGAATGCGAGGCGCGTCCGTCGGGGCGGCGTGTCTCTGCGTCACTTTGCTCGTCGCGTGCTCCGGCGCCGAGCCGACGCCGACCCCGCGCGACGGCGGCGCGCGGGACGCCGGCCCCGCCGCCGTCGACGCCGCACCGCG
>JAUHYN010000246.1 GCA_030426505.1 bacterium
CCGCCGCCCCCGCCCGCCGCGCCGGTGATCGTGCAGCCACCGCCGCCCGCGGCGCCCGCGCCGGCGCCCGTCGCGCCGAAGGCCGACCTCACGGAGACCTTCTGGCTGGAGATGATCAAGTTCCTCCCGATCCTGCTGATGTTCCTGCTGCTCGGGTGGTTCCTGATGCGGGTGCTGCGCCGGATGGAGAACCTGACGTACGCGCGACCGTACGAGGAGGAGTCCGAGCAGAACCTCACGGTGACGCCGGAGGTGATCGAGGACGGGCGGTCCGGTGCGGCGATGACGGCGTCGCCGCTGCCGCCGCCGCGCAGCGACGAGCTGGTCGAGGATCTGCGCGCCTACCGCGGGAGCACGCGGCGCATCTTCCGGCGCCTCCTCGTGCAAGGGGATCACGACACGGTGGCGCGCTCGGTCGCGTTGCTCGGCGACTTCGTGGTGCAGGATCTGTCGCACGACCCGGACGTGCGGAAGGCGCTCGGCGCGGCCGGCGCGCGGACGTCCGAGATCCTGCGCTCGCCGATCACCGACGAGGAGCGCGAAGATCTGCTGCGGACGGTGCAGGCGGAGCTCGTCGCGGACCGCGTGGCGAACCGCGCCGAGGACGTCCGCGAAGAGTTCGAGCAGCTGCTCGGCTGGGGCCCGGAGGCGTTCGCGGCGCTGTTGTCGCGCCTCGACGATCGGCTCGAGATCATCATGCTGCGCCACGCGCCGGGGCACCTCACGGAGAGCTACCTGCGCGGGATGTCGCCGTCGACGCGCGCGGCCGTCGTGCGCAAGCTCTTGGAGGCGCCGACGGCGGAGCCCTCGGAGCTCGAGGTACTCGCGGCCGCGATCGACACGCAGGCGCAGGCGGCGCTGGTCGGCGGCTACGAGGCCGACCACATCGTGGACCTGTTGGATTCGTTGCCGGCGTCGGAGCAGGAGTCGGTGGTCAACGACCTCGAGACGACCCGCCCCGACTACGTGCGCCGCAACCTCGGCCAGCTCCCGGTGGAGTCGGCGCTGTTGCGCGTCCCGGACGAGGCCCTCGCGGCGGCGTGGGCGAAGGTGCCGTTCGAGGACTGGCTCGCGTACCTGCGCGTGGCCCCGGAGGACATCCGCGTGCGCGCGCTGCACGTGTGCCCGGCGCGCCTTCGGGAGTCGGTGACCGAGGAGCTGACGCTCCGCGTCGCGGGCGACCCGGTCGCGGGGACCCGCGCGCGGAGGAAGATCATCCAGGCGGCGCTCGGCGCGGTGCCGGCGGGGGCGATGATGGACGCGCCCAAGCAGGTCCCGGCGAAGACGTGAGGGGCTCGCTGCGCTCGCCGCTCGCAGCTATCAGAACGCAGCGGACAGCCGGAGGCTCGCTTCGCTCGCCGCTCGCAGCTATCAGAACGCAGCGGACAGCCGGAGGCTCGCTTCGCTCGCCGCTCGCCGCTCGCAGCTATCAGAACGCAGCGGACAGCCAGAGGCTCGCCTCGCTCGCGGCGCCCCGATCGGGCGTCCGGCTGTAAGCTGTAGACTGCAAGCTGCAAGCTAGCGAGGGCTGAAAGCTGCAAGCTATAACGCCCCCGATTCCCGCCGATGGGATCGGGAGCGATGCCCGCCTCTCGCGCCCGCCCGCGTGACGTACCCCACGCCCAACCGCGTCATGACACGTACGCGCCGGGGACGAGCGCCAATCCGAGGTCGCGCGTGGTACAAAGGAGTCGGATGCGTCGCTTCACGGCCGCGGCCCTCCCGCTCCTGGCGGCCGGCTGCACGATCATCATCAAGCCGAACGTCGGGGGTGGCGATCTGCCGGTGCCGGTGCCGCTCGTGTGCGCGCCCGACAACACCGCGCCGACGGCGCACGTGATCTTCACGATGCGCGTGGAGAAGACGACCGTGAACCTCGCCGACCACTACGGCCAGTTCATGGTGAACACCACGCTCATGCTCGCGGGCGCCGGGCTGCAGCCGACCAGCGCCGTGCTCCTGCGCGCGGACGAGCGGCCCGTGCAGACCGAGGTGCTCGGCGCTTGGGGCTGCGGAATCGGGGACACGCCCGAGTCGCTCCCGCCGACCGCCGTCATCCGCCACTACGCGATCAACGAGCCGCTCGAGGCCTCGCCGCTCGGGTGCGCGACCGATACCGTGCTGAAGGCCGGCGAAGCGCTCGGCGATCTCGTCACGCGGTACCCGTCCGAGCTCAGCGGCACCAACAACCGCCGCCCGTTCAGCAACGCTCCGGACGTCCTGCTCGTGGTCCACCTGGACGGCCTCCCGCGCCGGACCGGGCTCGGCGACACCGAGTGCGCCGACGCGGGCGCGCTCGCGTCCACCCGCGGCGGCGACGCCGGATGGGTCCAGGACACCGACGGCGGCATCGACATGAGCCACGTCGTGCATTGGTTCATCGCGACGGACGAAGCGATGGACCGCGCCACGTTCGTCGAGCAGTGCCGCCGCTTCGAGGCCTTCCCGACCGACGTCCTCGCCGACCAGGTCGCGGGCAGCGGCGGCCACGCGACGTTCCTCCCGATGTGCGAGATGCTCGGCGCGGACGCCGGCTTCTTCAAGGAGCAGGGCAAGCTGATCGGCGGCATCGTCGGCCTCGACGTGGACCCCGACCGCGTCATCGACGTCATCGAAGGCGGCGGCGTCCTCCCCGAAGACGTCGAGCTCCCCGAAGGCGTGCGCCCGCCCGGCTGATCCGTGCCGCAGCCCCCTCGCCCGCGACGCCCGCCGCGGCGCCTCGATCGCCGCCCGCGACGCCCCCCGCCCAACCGCGGCCCGGCGCGGTGGCCGTACCTCGCGCTCGCGCTCCTCGTCCCGCTCGCGTTCTACGCGGGTCGCCTCACGGTGCCCGAACCGACCGAACCCGAAACCCCAGAGCGCGCCGAGGCCCCGCCCCAGACCGAGTGCGTCGAAGTGACCACCTCCACGGCCGGCCTCTGCCCGTGCCCCAAGCCTCGGCCGCCGCGCCCGCCCAAGAAGCTCGCGATCGACGGCAAGGCGCCCGACCCCGTCGTCACGCCGGACTTCGAGCGCGAGGATCCCACGCAGGCCACGGCCGAGTACCTCAAGCGCGCGAGCCGGCGCCTCGCGGTCTGCGCCCCGCCGCACGGCGCGCGCACGCGCGTCCACCTCGAAGTGACCGTGCGCCCCGACGGCACGATCGACCAGATCGGCATCACCAACGTGGACCCCGTCCCGGGGCCCATCGCGACCTGCGTCGAGCGCGAGCTCCGCGCGCTCACGCCTCCGGGGTTCGACGCGACCGAGCCGCAGACGTTCGGACTCACCGTCGTGCTCTGAGTGTCCCTCACGTGTGTCGATGTTAGAGTCCGTCGCGGTGCGACCGTCGTTCGCCGCGCTCGTCTGCCTCGCTTCGCTGAGCTGCGCGCCGGTCGTCTTCGTGGACCCGGACGCCGACCTCAAAGCGCAGCTCGTGATCGATCAGGCCGAGCGCCTGCTCGTAGACGGTGACCCGCGCGCGTACTTCTTCGTCCGCATCCGCGGGCGCGGCGGCGAGGACCTCATCCGCCTCAGCGCCCTCGGGGCCGACGGCAGCTTCGCCCTGCCCCTCGACGAGGCGGTGCGGCAGGAGTGCGGTGACGGCCAGGCGTGCCTCGCGATCACGCTCGGCCCCGGTATCCCGAGCGGGCTCGCCACGCTCGAGCTCGACGCCCCCGGCATCGGCCACCGCCACGCCGCCCCGATCGTCGAGCGGCGCCTGAACAGCTACGGGCTCGCCGCGGAGCCGCTCGAGCGGAACGAGCGCGTGCGCGTCCAAGTCGTGGATCCGATCCGCATCGCGTTCCCGACCACCGAGCTCGTCGACGGGCGCTTCGAACGCGAGCTCTTCCCGCGCACGTTCGACACCATCTGGCGGCCCGGCGCCTGCGGCGATCCGTTCGACGCCGCCGACGAGGGCTGGCGCGAGGCCCCGGGCCTCCCCGCCACCATCACCACGACCTTCAGCGAAGGCGACGACCCCGCCATCTGCGTCGCGGTCCGACCGTCGCGCCCGGCGGGGGGCGGCGCCGTCCGCGCGACCACCGTCAACGCGCGCGCGGTCATCACGACGTTCGATCACACGTACGTCCCGCCCACCGAAGTGAGCCCGCTCGTCTTCCTCCCGATCTTCAACCTGGAGCTGCCGAGCGAGGCGCGCTGCACCGAGGCCGAAGCGCTCGTCACCGCGGCGATCCGCGAGGCCGCGGTCGACATCGCGTCCGACGTCGACGAGGGCTCGCCGATCCTCGAGCTCGCGGCGCTCGACCTCGCGGACAAGGACGGCGAGCCGTGCCGCCAACACGACGACCCGCGCTTCGCGCCGGACGTGCTCTTCGATCGGATCCGCGCCGAGGTCGAGACGGCGTACGGCGCCGAGCGGCGCGTCCGCGTGGTCATCGTCTACGTCACGAACCTCCGCATCGAGATGCCCGCCGCGCTCGCCGGGCGCTTCGCGACGCTCCGCAACTTCTTCGACTTCGCGCCCACGCTGCGCGACTTCGTCGTCGCGGTCGCGCCGGAGGAGGCCCACGACGGGCTCGACACCGAGGAGACGCTCCCCTGGCTCGCGACCGAGGAGCCGACGTTCCGCGCGTCGATCCGCAACCTCCTCGCGTCGTCGTGGCCGTTCAAGACCATGATCCACTCCGGCAACACGATCGTGCCGCTCGTCGAGGAGGGCGACGCGTCGCGCTTTCAGTTCTACCGCGTGTGCCAGGCGAGCACCGGCGCGATCTTCCCGCTCGGCGAGCCGCTGGAGGGGACCTCGGCGCTCGTCCCGCCCGCGACCGGGCCCGCTTACCAGGTCGACCTCCCGGACCAGACCCTCGAGCCCGCGCTCGAGTACACCACCCCGATCGTCGGCCTGAGGTGGCAGGGCTGCGAGGCGCTCTGCGATCGCCCGCCGCCGCTCGCGACCCCCGGCTTCGAGACCGCGTGGCTGTTGTTGGAGGGATGTTGAGGACCGCGCTCGCCGGGTTCGCGCTCGCGGTGGCGTTCGCGTCGTCCGCCGAAGCCGCGCCCCCTCCGGTGGCGTGGGAGGTCACCGGCACGTCGTCGGCGGCCGTGCGCGTGGAGCCCGAGACGGAGTACCGCGTCGAGCGGCGATTCTTCGAGAAGCAGGATCACTTCGTCGTGAAGACCGGCTTTTCGTACCTGTCGCGCGGTGACTTCTACGACAACCCGGGGCTGTCGATCGATCTGAGCTGGTACCCGCTCGAGTTCTTCGCGATCGACTTCGTCTCGTCGACGATCTTCTTCTCGCAGCTCAACGCCACCGCGACCGAGCTCCGCGAGACGTTCGGGCTCCTCCCGGACAGCCAGAAGCCCTACGCGCGCATCACGGGCGGCGGGCGCTTCGCGTTCGCCTACGGCAAGGTCCTGATCGAGGAGCTCGGCGCGATCGTCCACCTCGACGCGAGCCTCGGCCTGCACGTCGGCGCGCTCGTCACCGACCGCACCGTGAACCTCGGCGGCGACACCGGCCTCGCGTTCCAGGCCGCCGTGTTCGACCGGTTCGTGGTGTGGTTCGACTTCTCGTGGTTCTTCAGCTTCGAGGAGCGCTCCGGTCAGGGCACGCTCGCGTCCGGGCCGATGGGGACGGTGGGCGTGGGGCTCAAACTTTGATCGCCCTCCTCTTCGCGCTCGCCGCCGCCAGCCCCTCGGGCGCATCGGTCGGCGGCGTCTCGACTCCGACCGACGACGCCACGCTCGTCGCGCGCTTCCTCGAAGGCGACCTCGTCACGCTGCGGCGCGTACAGGTCCTCCGCGCCGCCGCGGGCGAGCGCGTCGACGTCGGCCTCGTCGCGCTGCTCGACGACTACAGTCGCCTGGTCCGCTGCCTCCCGATCGGAGGGGTCCCCGACGACGAGCAGGAGCCGTTCCGCACCGCGCGCAAACTGATCCGGCTCGAGCGGGTGCGGCTCGAGCGCCTCGTCCGCGACCGCGCGCACCGCGGCACCGTCCTCGCGGATCTCCTCGGGGCCCAGCGCCTCTACCAGACCGCGGCGCCCGACGACCGGCGCGTGGTGTACTGGCCGATCGAAGAGGAGCGGTGGCCGGGCGAGATCCTCGCGCCGACCCTCGCGAATCGCGACTGCCCCTCTCGCCCGGGCGCGAAGAAGGAGCGCCCCGAGGCGACGCACCGCGAGCGGAGGCGGCTGCGGATCAACGCCGAGCGCGCGCGCGTGGCCGACCTCCTCGACCACCTCGGACAGCTCCCGGATCGCACGGCTTCGCGCGTCGCGCTCACCTACCTCGCGGACGCGGAGAGCGTGGCCGGGTTCGTCGTCACGGCGTCGTGGCGGCGCGTGCTGGAGGCGACCGTGGAGCGGAGCCCGGACGACGTCCGCCCGGCCGCGCGGCTCCTCCTCGCGCGGGTCGCGGAGCGCGCGAACGACGACGACGAGATCGTGCGCCTCTACCGCGCCGTGCTCGCGGACGCGGCGCGCTCTTCGGCGCAGGACAGCCGCGCGCGGGTCCGCCTGGTGAAGCGCCTCGAGCGCGCCGAGCCGCCGCGGTGGCCGGAGGTGCTGGAGGTCGTGCGGGCGGCCAAGGCGCCGCGCGCCGCGGACGAGCCGGTGCTGATCAACGCGGAGGCCCGCGCGCTCTACGGCCTCGGGGAGACGGAGCAGCTGATGACGCTCGGGCGGAGGCTCGTGCAGCGGAGCGATCTGTGGCGCGGCGCATCCGAGGGCCAGCTCGGGCCGTTCCTCATGCAGACGAACGAGCTCCTCACGCTCCTCGCGCTCGACTTGGATCCTGCGCGCGCGATCGCGTGGCTCGACGAGATCGCGATCGCCGGCGACGAAGCGCGCGCGACGCGCCTCGAAGAGCTCGCGGAGCTCGCGCGCGAGCGCCAGGATTTCGACCTCGCGGTCGCGCTGTACGACCGGCGCCGGGCGGAGGTCCTCGAGGGGCTGGAGCGCCGCGGGCCGCGCGCCGCCGCGAAGGACGCGGAGCTCATCGGGCGCCGCGCATTCATCGAGTACGACCGCGAGGACATCGAGGCGTTCGCGGGGTTCGTCGACACGCTGGTCGCGCTCGCGACGACCGAGCAAGGCCGACCGATCGCGCGCTACGCGCCGCACAAGGCGATCGCGCGCCTCACTCAAGATCTCCTCGGGCGCCTCACGGATGACGTGAAGGACGATCCGGAACGCGAGAAGTTCGCTGCGGTTCTGCTCGAAGCGAACGCGTTGCTGACCGTCCAGCCGTCGCGCTATCGCCGCGTGCTCGAGCGCTTCCAGCTCGACCTCGAGCGCCTCGCCGGCGCCTACGCGGTGGGCCGCACGAAGACCGCGAAGCCCTCCGCGAAGAAGCGCGGCCGCGCCGCGAAGAAGCCGGTGAAGCAGCTCGGGCAGGTCGTCGTGTCGCGGCTCCCTCCGAGCCTGGAGGCGCCCGACCACGCGACGCCCGTCCCCGCCGTCGCCACGTTCCTGATGTACCCGACGCCCGAAGGCGCGTGGCGCGAAGGCGCGCCCTGGGCGTCGCTCGTCCCGAAGAAGAAGCGGTGAGCCGCGCCTACCCGACGTCACCCCGCTGCGTGGGGTGCCGCATGATCGTCGATGCCTGTATCTGCGACGCGATCGTCCCCGTCGAGACGGCGACTCGGGTGGCGCTCGTCGTCCACTGCATGGAGTGGAACAAGACGACGAACACCTCCGCCCTGCTCGCCCGCGTGCTCGTGCGCTCCGAGGTCCACATGCGGGGCGTCCGCGACCAGCCGCTCCAGCTCGACGACGCCCTCGCGGATCCGGCGCGGCGCCCGGTCCTCCTCTACCCGACCGAGGACGCCGTGCAGCTCGACGCGATCGCCTCCGAGGGCCCCTTCACGTTGATCGTCCCGGACGGCACGTGGCGTCAGGCGCGGCGCATCCACCGGCGCGAGCCTTCGCTCGACGGGGTGCAGGCGGTGACGCTCCCCGTCGGGGCGCCGTCGCGGTACCGCGTCCGCAAGAACGTGCGCGGCGACTACGCGCTGTCGACCGCGGAGGCGGTGGCGCGCGCGCTCGAGATCTTGGAGGGCGAAGACGTCGCGCGGGCGATCCTCGCGCCGTTCGATCGGATGGTGGAGGCGACCCTGAAGACGCGCGGGAAGTGAGCTACATCCGCTCGCCGACGTCCTGCAGATCGATCCGCAGCTCCGTCTCCTTGTCCGCCTCGACCCGCACGGTGGTGTCGTACCGCATCTTGATGTCCGGGTTCTCGAGCACGAGCTCGTGCAGGCCCTCGGTGAGCGTGAGCTTCGGGAGCGGCGTGAGGCCGATGTCCTTGCCGTCCATCGTGACGCGCGCCCAGGGCGCGACCGCGATGCGCAACCAGCCGTGGCGCGCGCGGATCTCGATCTCGTAAGCGCGGGTGGCGTCGACGGTGAGTTCGCGGGTGCGGTCGAAGCCGATCGCCTCGTTGGCGACGCGGATCAGCACCGGCCCCACCGGCACTTCGAACGGGCCGCCGACGCCCTCGCCGTCGGCCTCGCCGAGCACATCGCCGCTGGCGTAGACGATCGAGCCGGGCTCCGTGAGCACCGTGAGTTCGCCGGCCTTCGGCGCGGGGCGGACGTCTCCGGACTGCGGCGCGTCCTGCCGATCGATCACGAACCGCGACACGAACACGCCGGTGACGACCGCGACCACGACCGCGGCGCCCACGAGGATGCCGATGATCAGCGTGCGGTGCGGCGGGGGCTCTTCGACGAGCGGCGGCCACTCGTCCTGCGTGGGCTCGGGGCGCAGGCTCCGGCGCGGCGCGACCGGCTCCGTCGGGCGACGCGCTTCGGTCTTCTTCTCGCTGCGGACCTGCTCGGTGTTCTCGACGCGGCGCCGCACGCCGCTCGATCGCTCGGGCGGTACGGACTGCGGCGGGAGCGAGTGCGCGCCGATGCCGCCCGCGACCGGCGGTCGGTACGAAGGGTGGGCGGCGACCGTCGGGGCCTCGTCGGGCGAGGCCTGGTCGGCGTTGGTGTAGTCCTCGGTCCGATCGGGATCCTCGAACTCCGTCGCCTTGCGATCCGGGCGCACGATCTCGGTGCTCTTGCGCCGCTCCCCGGGGGGCGCGGGCTCCGCCGGGTCGACGATGTCCGGCGCGACGTACGCCTTGTGCGCGATGTCCTCGAGGTCCGACTCCAGCGCGGTCGCGCCGCCCCCCAGGAGGCCGGGCGGCAAGAAGCCCGGGCCGGGCGCGAGCGCCTCGGGGCCGGAGGGATCCGGGATGGTCGGCGGCGCGTCGCGCACGTCCTCGATCTCGGGTTCGACCGTCTCCTCGCGCGGGCGCGAGCGCATCGGCGTGGTGGAGTCGGCCATCTCCTCCCTCACCTCGTCGGCGTGGGGGAGCGCGGGCTGGCCGCTGTCCTCCTCCTCTTCGAGGCGGTCGGAGAAGAGGTCCTGCATGAAGTCCGCGACGACCTCGCGCTCCACGTACAGCTCCGAGTCGTAGAGGAAGTCGTACAGCGCGGCCGAGAACTCCTCGGCATCGTCGAAGCGGAGGTCCGG
>JAUHYN010001393.1 GCA_030426505.1 bacterium
CACGAGCGCCTGCACCTCCACCAACAGCGGCCGCGTCCCCTCGAGCGCCGGCAGGACCACCGAGCCCGGCGCGTCCTCCGGGCGCTCCGCGAGGAACAGCTCCGACGGGTTCTCCACCGCCACCAGCCCGCGCTCCTGCATCTCGAACACGCCGATCTCGTTCGTCGAGCCGAAGCGGTTCTTGTGCGCGCGCAAGATCCGGTACGGGTGCCCGCCCGTGCTCTCGAAGTAGAGCACCGTGTCCACCATGTGCTCGAGTACGCGCGGCCCCGCGAGCGCGCCCTCCTTCGTGACGTGACCGACCAACACGGTCGGCACGCCGTGCGCCTTCGCGAGGTAGAGGAACCGCGCCGCGACCTCTCGGATCTGCGACACCGATCCGGGCGCCGACTCCAGCTGCGGATCGTAGATCGATTGAATGGAATCGATGACTACCGCCGAAGGCTTGTCGTCCTCGATCGCCGCCGCGATCCGATCCGCGCGCGTCTCCGCGAAGATCATCACCCGCGACGCATCCACCCCGAGCCGCTCCGCGCGCAGCTTCACCTGCTCAGGCGACTCCTCGCCGCTCACGTAGAGTGGCCGGGCGTCCGGCACGACGGCGGCGATGCGATCGAGCGCCGCCAACAGCAGCGTCGACTTCCCGATCCCAGGATCGCCGCCGACCAGCACCAACGCGCCCGACACCAACCCGCCGCCGAGCACCCGATCCAGCTCCGACTGCCCCGTGACGATCCGCGTGGCGCCCGCCGAGGTCACCTCGGAGAGGGGCACCGGCTTCCCGGTCTTCTTCGCCTCCGGGAGCCGGAACGTCCGCCCGGTGTTCTTCCCCTTGGCCGGCGCCTCGACGCGCGCTTCGACGAGGCTGTTCCACGCGCCGCAGCCCGCGCAGCGCCCCATCCACTTCGCCGACTCGTGGCCACACGCGTTGCACACGTGGACGGTCTTCGCCTTCGCCATCGCCGCCGCGGACGGTAGCAAACCTCGCCCGCCCGAGGGTGTGGAATTCGTTACGCCAGCGCGTTCAGCGGCGCCGCCGCGCCCCATACAGAACGAACAACAACGCCGCGAGGATCCCCGCGCTCGGTCGCCCGGTCGAAGTGCAGCCGAACGGCTTGTTCGACACGAGCACGTTCCCGTCGATCGGGATCGCCGAACACTGCTGCGCCGGGCGCGCGCGCGGGTACACGAAGCACAGCGCCTGCGTGTCGTCGCTCTCGAGCGACGCGAGCTGTCGGTCGCAGGGATTCACGACCGGCCACATCGTTGGCACCCGATCGTCTTCGGTGAACGTGGCTTCGAGATCTTCACACGCCACGACCGGACACGCCGCGTCCGGATCGATCGTTGCTGCCGTCTCACACGGGTGCGCGATGCCGATGAAGTGGCCGACCTCGTGGGTGAGTACGGTCTCGAGATCGAACTCACCGGTGCAGGCGGAGGAAGTGGTCGTGACGAATTCATTGACGGCGATCGTCGCGGTCCGGATCGTCCCGGTCGTGACGCCGTACGCGACCGAAGTCACCGCCGCCGCGCTCGGGTCGTAATCGAGCTCCCAGTCCGAATCCACGAACTCGACTTGGTTCGACACCGGGTGCGCTGGCCCCGGCGGGAGGATCGCCACGCGGGTGAAGCGGATGTCCGAGCACGCCACGGAGGCCCACCGCTCGAAGGCGCCGTCCGTCGCGCGGGACGCCTCGACCTCCGAGAACCGCGATCCCTCCGGGTGACGCAGCACGTACGGCAGCTCGCGCTGGGGCCACTGGAGCGAGACGATGCAGCGGGAGTCGGAGCGCGTACACTCGAACGCGCTGGCCTCCGCGCCGACCGCGAGGGCCGCTGCGATCAGCCAAACCGAGACCCACCCGCGCACGGAACCTCTACTCTACCAAACGACTCACGAGTCGGGCATTTCGTGACGATTCTGGATCGACGCCCCCGTTCGCCG
>JAUHYN010001394.1 GCA_030426505.1 bacterium
CGACTACGCGCTGTTGGTCGACATGCTCGACGAGGTCGAAGTCGGGATGCTCCCGGACGGCACGGCGATCGGCTCCGCGATCGCGACCGCGCTCAATCGCCTCCGCGAGAGCGAAGCGCAGAGCCGCGTAGTCGTGCTGCTCACCGACGGCGACAGCAACGCCGGCAACATCACGCCGAAGCGCGCCGCCGAGTTCGCGAAGACGCTCGGCATCGCGGTGTACCCGATCCTGATCGGGCGCGGCGGTGAGGTGCCCTTCCCCGCCGGCAAGGATCTCTTCGGGCGCGAAGTGTTCTCGCGCCAGGTCATCCCGACGAACCCGGCGCTGCTCCAGGAGATCGCGAAGACCACCGGCGGTGCGTACTACGAAGCGAAGGACGGCGAGGAGCTCGACTCGCGCCTCTCCGAAGTGCTCGACACGCTCGAGAAGACCCAGCTCGAGGAGACGGTCTACACCACGCCGCGCGAAGAGCTCTTCGTCTACGTGCTCGCGCTCGCGATCGCGTTGCTCGCGCTCGAGATGCTGCTGTCGGCGACGCGGCTGAGGAGGTTCCCGTGAGGTTCGGCGCTCCTTGGGCATTCGCGCTGATCGCGCTCGCTCCGCTCGTGCTGTTCGTGTGGGCGTCGCTCGAGCGCTGGCGGGATCGCCGCGTCGCGCGCGCGGGCGACAAGGCGCTGATCGACGGGCTGTCGGAGGCCTCCGCGCACAAGCGTCGCCGCGCGATCCAGGCGGGGCTCCTCGCGGCGTCGCTCTTCTTCATGGCGCTCGCGCTCGCGCGGCCGCAGCTCGGGATGCGCTCGGAGGTCCGCAAGGCGCGCGGCATGGACGTCGTGCTCGCGTTGGACCTCTCGCGCTCGATGCTCGCGCGCGACGTCGTGCCGTCGCGTTTGGAGCGCGCGCGGATCGAGCTCGGTGATCTCGTGGACCGGCTCCCCGGCGATCGCGTGGGCCTCGTGGGCTTCACCTCGATCGCGCTGCCGCTGTGCCCGCTCACGGTGGACCACGCGGCGCTCGAGCTGCAGCTCCGTGCCGCCACGCCCGACGATCTCCCGCGCGGCGGCACCTCGATCGGCGAGGCGATCCGCGCCGGCCGGCAGATGCTGGAGTCGGCGCCCGAGACCGGCGCCGCGCGCGCGATCGTCGTCGTCACGGACGGCGAGGAGCACGAGGGCGAACCGGAGAAGCTCGCCGAGGAGGCCGAGAAGGCCGGCATCGAGGTCCACGTGGTCGGCGTCGGATCGCGGACCGGTGAGCCCATCCCGATGCTGGACGACAACGGCAAGGTCACGGGTTACCTGAAGGACGCCGAGGGGCGGACGGTGGTGTCGCGGCTGAACGAGGACATGCTGACTTCGATCGCGGACGCCGGGAGCGGCCTGGTCGCGCTGCCCGGTGAGAACGGCGGGCTCGATCTGTCGTCGGTGCGGAGCCACCTCGCGACGCTCAAGAAGGCGGAGCTCGAGGACCGCGTCGTGCGCATCTACGAAGAGCGTTACCAGTGGCCGCTCGGGCTCGCGCTGTTGTGCCTGTTGCTCGCGACGATGGTGCGGCCCACGCGGCGCGTCGCGCGCGTGGTGGTGAAGGGGCTCGTGGTCCTGCTGTGTTGGACGTGGACCGGGACAGCGCAGGCCGCGCCGTTCGAGAAGGAGGATCCGGACGCTCGCGCCGGCTCGCAGGCGCTCCAGGACGGCAAAGGCGAAGAGGCGATGAAGGCGTACCAGCGCGCGATCGATCGCCTCGGCGAGGATCCGCGGCTGCTCTACGACCGCGCGCTCGCGGAGGCGGCGGCGGGCGAGCTCGACAAGTCGATCGACTCGCTGAAGTCGTCGCTGGAGGCCTCGAACGATCCCAAGATGCGCGGCCAGGCCGCGTTCGCGCTCGGCAACGCGTACCGGCAGCTGAAGAAGTACGACGAGGCGCTGAAGTCGTACCGGCGCTCGCTGATG
>JAUHYN010000247.1 GCA_030426505.1 bacterium
ATCTCGCCCTCGATCTCGGCCTTGGGTACGAGCGCGGCGACGGAATCCACCACGATGAGATCGACCGAGTTGGAGCGCACCAGCGTCTCGACGATCTCCAGCGCCTGCTCCCCGTGGTCCGGCTGCGCCACGAGGAGCTGCTCGAGATCGATCCCCAGCGCCTGGGCGTAGCGGGGATCGAGCGCGTGCTCGGCGTCGATGAATGCCGCCACACCCCCGCCCGCTTGGACGTTGGCGATCGCGTGCAGGGCGATCGTGGTCTTCCCGGAAGCCTCCGGTCCGTACACCTCCACGATCCGACCGCGCGGCAATCCACCCACGCCCAGGGCGAGGTCGACGCCGACCGACCCCGAGGGGATCACGGAGCCCGGTTCCGTGAATCGGGGGCCTCCGTCGTCGCCGAGCAGCATGATCGCGCCGCGCCCGAACTGTTTTTCGATCTCGCCCATCGCGGCCTTCACGCCGCTGAGCTTTTCTTTGAATCCCATCTTCTTCTTGTCTCCTTCGACCGCATCGCTTTGGCGGCGGAGGGAGCCATCGCAAGGCGTATGCCGCGAAGAGGGCCACGGTCGCATTCGTGAGATGTTCGAATGGCGGACGTCGTTCGAATGTCAGGGCATTCGTTCGAAAATCGAACGATTCGTCCGGGCCTGAATCAGACGAACGAACACTCGACCGCGAGCGCGCGCTCGAGGCGCTGAAGGTATTCTCTACGTGAAATCAGCACGGCGCCCATCTTCACCATGTGCGGCGTCGCCTGCTGGATGTCGAGCAGCCGGTAGCCGCGCGCCTTCAATCGATCCACGAGGTGGACGAGTGCAATCTTGCTGGCGTTGGACGCGCGACTGAACATCGACTCTCCGGCGAACAAGCCATTGATAGCCACACCGTAAAGGCCTCCCGTGAGTACACCGCCGGACCACACCTCGACGGAGTGCGCGATTCCGTTCTCATGGAGACGCACGTACGCCTCGCCGAGTTGCCGAGTGATCCATGTCGAATCTCGGCCCGGCCCGGGGGACGCGCACGCCGCGATCACTTCTTCGAAAGCGGTGTCGAAGGTGACTTCGATCTCTTCGCGTCGAAGGGCTTTTCGCAGTGTCCGATTCACCCGGAGCGCGTCCAGGTCGAGGACCGCGCGCGGGTCCGGACTGAACCAGGTCATGAGCTCGTCGTCGAAGATCGGCCAGGGAAAGATCCCACTGCGGTAGGCGAGGACCAGTCGTTCGACGGAGAGATCTCCACCGACTGCGACCAACCCGTCTCGGTTCGCGCTCGTCGCAGAAGGGAACACCAAACGCTTGCTGAGGATGGCGACGATGGCTCTCAGCTTAGCGGAGTTCGATCGAGACTGTTACACAATATCACGAATACCTTGTGCAGGTTTCATTAGGCGCGTAAGAAGAAGACCCATGGTTGCAGACAAAGTAGCGAAGGAGCTTCGCTCCGCGCTCGATACGATGAAGGCCGAACGCGAAGAGCTCGACGAAAAGATCCAGATGATGGAGCAGATGTTGTCGAAGCTCGGCGTGAAGCGTGGTCCGGGTCGGCCTCCGGGCTCACCCAACAAGAAGCGCCGTGGTCGTCCGCCGGGTTCGAAGAACAAGCGCGGACCGGGGCGCCCGCCGGGATCTGGAAAGAAGAAGGCTGCGACGAAAAAGAAGACCACCCGAAACTGGTCTCCCGCAGCGCGCAAGGCCGCGGCCGAGCGCATGAAGAAGATCTGGGCCGACCGCAAGAAGGGTGGCCCCAAGACCAAGACCAAGAAGTAGTTCAGCTCAGTCCACGAGGCGTGCCCCGTCGTTGGGCACGCCTTCGTGTGTGAGCAACCAGGCCTTCGCCGCCAGCCCTCCGCCGTACCCCGTGAGTCGCCCGTCCGACGCGACCACCCGGTGACAAGGCACGAACAGACAACACGGATTGCTCCCGTTCGCGCGACCCGTCGCGCGGAAGGCGCCCGGTTTGTGGGCGCGCTTCGCGAGCTCGGAGTACGTCGACGTCCGCCCCGGGCGAATGCGTCGGACCGTGCGCCACACGCGCAACGAATATTCGGAGCCCTCGAGCGCGAGTGGGATCGGATCGAGCGCGCGCAGCTCGCCCGAGAAGTACCCGCGGACCGCGCGCGCCGCTTCGGACAGCACCGAACTCTTCCCGCGTCGCGCGCCGACGTCGACCTCGGGCCCGCCCGCCGCGATCAACCGATCGCGCTGACGCGTCCACCTCGCCTCGAACTCCGCGCCCCACACCGCGTCGTCACGCGTGACGATCCAGAGGCCGCCCACCCGTGTCGCGACGCTCTGCATCGCCCAAGAACTCTCTTTCATACTTCGATCCTCGAGACGGACGACGCGTTCCAGGCGCTCGGCCGCCGGTAGCGCATGGCTTCGGCCACGTGGTGTTCCTCGATTCGATCCGCGCCGTCCAGGTCCGCGATCGATCTCGACACCCGCAACGCGCGCTCCCATCCGCGCGCGGTCAGGTGGAGCAGATTCATGCACTCACTCATCAGCGTTCGAGCGCCGTCGCTCATCGGCGCCGCTCGCCTCAGGACGCGGCCCGAGAGGCGAGCGTTCGGCCCCCGCGCGCCCGCTCGCTCGCGGGCCTCGACTACGCGGGATCGGATCGACGCCGAGCCCTCCGAAGTGACCTCACCCATCAACTCGTCCGGCGCGATCGCGGGGGTCTCGACCACGAGGTCGATGCGGTCGAGCAGCGCGCCCGAGATGCGGCCGGCGTACCGACTCACTTCGTCCGCCGCACAACGGCAGCGCCCCGCGGGGTGGCCGAGCCATCCGCACGGGCAGGGGTTCGCGGCCGCGACGAGCATGAACGCGGCGGGGAGCCGCACGGTCTGACGCGCGCGCGCGATGACGACTTCGCGATCCTCCATGGGTTGGCGGAGCGACTCCAACACGTGCCGGGGGAGCTCCGGCATCTCGTCCAGGAACAACACGCCGTGGTGCGCGAGGGAGACTTCGCCGGGGCGAATGGGGTGACCGCCGCCGATCAGACCCGCCTCGCTCACGGTGTGGTGCGGCGCTCGGAAGGGGCGCTCGTGGATCATCTGCCCCGTCCCCAACGTGAGGCCCGCGGCCGAGTGGACCTTCGTGACTTCGATCCCCTCCTCGGTGGAGAGCGACGGGAGGATGGTCCCGAAGCGTCGCGCGAGCATCGTCTTCCCGGCGCCGGGGTTCCCGATCATCAACACGTTGTGACCACCGACCGCGGCGATCTCGAGCGCGCGACGCGCGACCGCTTGGCCGCGGACCTCGTCGAAGTCGCAGCCCTCCTCGGTCGTTCGAATCGGCGGAGCGGAGTGCGTGGGCTCCGGGAGGGTCGCGCCGCCGGACAAGTGCGCGACCAGCGCGGACAGCGTCGGGCTCGCGATGACTTCGAGCCCACCTACCGCCATCGCTTCGGCGCCGTTGTCGCGAGGCACGATCAGCCGGCTCCGCCCGAGCGCCTTCGCGAGCGCGGCGACGGAGAGCGCGCCGCGCACCGCGCGGAGGTGACCGGAGAGCGACAACTCACCGATCACGAGCGCGTCCGCGAGTGCGTCTTCCGGGAGGTGACCCGCGGCGACGAGGAGGCCGAGCGCCATCGGGAGGTCGAGCGCGGCGCCGTCCTTCCGGAGCGCGGCGGGCGCGAGGTTCACCGTGATGCGCTTGCTCGGGAGGTGGAGGTCCGTCGCGCGCAAGGCAGCTTGCACGCGGTATCGCGCCTCCTTCACCGCGACGTCGCCCAACCCGATGATCGAGAAGAACGGGAGCCCCTGCGCGAGCTCGACCTCTACATCCACCGGTCGCGCGTCTACGCCGACGACGGTCGCGGTTCGAATCGTCGCGGTCACGTGACCGAGACAGAGCAAGCCGAGGGCCAAGGCGCGCGACCGCGTGAAGCGGGCGACCGCGTCCGAAAGTCGAACGTCGTCCGAAACGTGTCCGAAAGCGTCCGGTTTTCGAACGACCGGGCGGCGCGAAAATCAGTCGGACGTGGCGACGGGACCGAGCGAAGCGCCGATCGCGTCCACCGGATCGATCGGGACACTCCCGCGGCGCACTTCGAAGTGAAGGTGCGGACCGGTCGAGCGCCCGGTGTTGCCGACCAACCCGATCGGCGTCCCGCGGTGCACCTCGGCGCCGACGCCGACCAGCGTGCGTTTGAGGTGCGCGTACATCGTGACGAAGCCGCCCGCGTGTTGGACGACGACGGTGCGCCCGTGGCCGCCGAGCCATCCCACGGAGGAGACGCGCCCGGGACCGGCGGCGCTCACGACGTCGCCGCGGCTCGCCCCCAGATCCACGCCCGCGTGGAAGCGCACTTCTTCCTCTCCTAGTATGGGATCACGCCGGTAGCCGAACGGGCTCGTCACGATCAGGGGCGTGAGCGGCCACGACAGGCGGACGTCGTAGCGCGGCTTGGTGCTGCGGCGCCGGACCAGCGAGCGGCTCGCGTGCATGTGCAAGGCGACTTGCACGAAGCCGTCGCGGACGCGTTGGCCGATCGTGTCGGGGGGTTCACCGAACCGGTGGCGGGTCTTGTCGAGCTCGACCTCCAGGGTGACCCGCATCTGGATCAACACGCGGCGGGGGAGGGCGCCGCGCGGCGCGCCGAGGCCCTGTTCCATCCGCGCGAGGATCTGCGCGAACGTCTCGACCATCGGCTTCGGCCAGCCGGTCCCGTCCTCGAGCTCGCGGTCGACCGCCTGACGCTTCGCGGCAAAGCGGAGCAGGTCGAGCTCGAGCGCGTGGGCGAGGGCCTCGTAGTCCACGGCCGGGGTCTGGGTCTCGTCGAGGGTCAGCGAGCGGCGGGTGGCGCGCGGCGCGACGGGGGCTGCGGCCGTGGGGCGCCAATCGGCGACGCCGTCCGCGCGGTCCTGTTCCCACGTCGTGCGCCCCGAGGACGTGGCACAGCCGGTCGTCGCCACGAGGGCGACGAGGACGAGGGCGCGTCGGGGCACGGACCATCATTCGGTCAATCCGCGAGGGGTTTCAAGCCAATGACCGGTCGACCGCGACGCCCGACCGTCGGTCGGGGAGATCGCGGACGCGTGGCGCGTGGTGTGGTCGAAATGGCGCGCAGGTGGGCACCACCCAAGATCGTATTTTGACACGCGGTTTCGCCCCCTACCTTCTGGGCCTGCCGAGCCCCAGCGGCACGACTGGGTGCAGGAGAAGAAACTCGTGACGCGAAGCACGACCAAGACCACTACCGCGATCCTCGGGGCGCTCATGTTCACCGGACTGCTGCCCCGCTGCAGCTGTGACGAGGGCCCCGGCATTCAGCGCGCCGCCGTTCAGATGAAGCTGACGTACGTCGAAGAGGAGCCCTGCTCCGGCGCGCAGATTCCGCGACGTATCCCCGACGACTTCACCGGCGGTCTGGCGCCGTCCACGGACTTCGGGTCCCTCGGGACGCGTCGGTTCGAGGTGCGTTCGGTGGGCAGTGCGCCCCTGAACGTGACGAGCGTCGAGCTCGTGAATCAGGTCGCTTCAGGTGAGGCGGACCCGGAGTTCACGATCACGCTCACCGACGTCGACGACATGCCGGTCACGCTGCCGCTCAACATCCCGGCGAGCCAGGACCCGTCGGCGCCGCCCGGCCTGATCATCACGGTCGAGTACGGCTCGCAGGACTCGGAGTCCGATCTCGTGAACCTCGTCGTCACGACGGACGATCCCGAGCGTCAGGTCGTCGAGTTCGGTCTGTCGGCGGGCCGCGGTCGCATCGAGGTCACGGGCAACGCGGTCTGTGACGACAAGGCGTGCCTCGACTTCGCGAACGTCAGCATCGACAGCGAGGGCCAGGAAGTCGTCACGATCAAGAACGTGGGTGAGGGCGACCTCGACCTGCGATCGATTCGCCTCGAGTCGGAGTCGCTCGAGTTCTGCGCGTTCGAGGCGACCGAGATCCCCGACGGCGTCGAAGACTGCGCGCCCGTCCCGCAGTGCCTCGTGATCCCGCCCGGCGGCGAGTACCAAGTGCGCGTGCGCTACCGCCCGATCGACGGCGGCCTCGACCGCGGCACGATCTTCATCGCGTCGGGCGACGCGAACGCCGGCACGATCGAAGTCCCGATCAACGCGCGCGGCGCGGGCCCCGGCATCTGCGTGTCCGTCGTGGAGAACGGCGTCGCGACGCCCGCGACGTTCGTCGACTTCGGCCTCGCGAACGTCAACGAAGGCGTGACGCGCACCGTGCGCCTCGAGTCGTGCGGCTCGGACGCCGTCGACATCACCGAGGCCGTGCTCGAGACGATGGGCCTCTTCGAGACCGGTCCGGAATTCCAGATCACGAGCCCGTTCGACATCGGCCTCAAGCAGCCCATGGAGTACGCCGAGGGCGAGATCACGTACACGCCGACGTCGGGCGGTCAGCACCGCGGCGGCCTGCGCTACCGCATCGCGAGCCTGCAGACGAACGCCTGGGTGCGCCTCGAGGGCGCGGCCTCCACGTGTGACCTCGAAGTGTTCCCGCAGCAGGTGAACTTCTCGACCGTCGCCGGTGGCTCGATCGGCCAGCGCGACGTCGTGCTCGCGAACAACGGCGCGCGCGACTGCACGGTCACGGACATCACCGATCCGGACAACAGCTTCTCCATCCCGAACCGCCCGACGCTCCCGCTCGTGATCGCGCCCGGCGCGACCTCGATCGTGCGCGTGCAGTTCGCGCCGCCGACCGGCCCGGTCAGCACGTACATGTCCTCGTTCGACGTGACGAGCGACGAGCCAGCGCCCGGCGCCACGAACACGGTCAACCTCACGGCCGAGGGTGGCGGCACGCCGCTGTGCCAGATCCGCCTCACGCCGAGCGGCAACGACATCGGCATCATGCCGAAGGACGGCCGCCTCCGCTTCGGCGCGGTGAACATCGGCTACACGAAGGCGCTGCCGATCCGCGTCGAGAACGTCGGCAACGCGGACTGCACGTTCAACAGCTTCTCGATGACGGTGCAGGAGGCCTCGCAGTTCATGATCTCGCCGACGATGCCGGTCCCCGCGACCGTCCCGCCGGGCGGCCAGTTCAGCCTGAACGTCACGTTCGCGCCGACCATGGAGGCGAGCACGCTGACCGGGACGTACGGCGGCATCTTCAACTACGTCGACTTCACGATGAGCGGCCCCGGCCTCGTGCAGACCGCGTACGCGATCGCGATCTCGGCGCAGCCGACGCGCCCGACGATTGATGTCATCCCGGGCAACGTCGACTTCGGCGTCGTGACTTGGGAGAACCCGCTCCCGCCGGACAACCGCAGCACGTGCGGTTCGACGACGCGCGCGGTGAACATCTACAACTCGGGCAACGGCCCGCTCACGCTGACGGACGTCTCGATCGACACCACGTCGGATCCGGTCTTCCTGATCACGCGGATGGTGAAGAACGGGAGCATGATCCCGGCGCCGTACCGGAACATCATGCTCGCGGCGGGTGAGTCGGCGAGCGTCGAGATGCGGTTCTTCCCGTCGCGCGCGACGCCCGCGTCGCACAACGGGTTGCTCGTGATCGACAACGACGTCACCAACGCGGGCGGCATGGGCTCGCCGCTCACGGTGCCGTTGATGGGCGAAGGCACGATCAACTCGCAGCAGACCGACGTCTTCCAGCAGCTCACCGACAACAAGGTCGACATCTTGTGGGTCGTCGACGACTCGGGTTCGATGAGCGAGGAGCAGAACCTGCTCGCGAACAACTTCGCCGGCTTCATCGGCTACGCGGACAACCTCCCGGGCGGCGTCGACTACCAGGTCGCCGTCACCACGACCGAGGTGAACGACGGCGTGTCGGGCAACATCTGGGCGTGCAGCGGGTTCAACAAGATCCTCCGGCGCACCGACCCGAACCGCGTCGCGGCGTTCCAGTGCGCGGCGAACGTGACGAACCCGCCGAACGGCAACTCGCGGCCCAACCCGACGGGCTCCGACGAGCAGGAGGCGGGTCTGCAGGCCGCGCGCATCGCGCTCGACGTCCCGGTGATCAACAACGAGAACGCGGGCTTCCTCCGGACGGACGCGCGCCTCGCGGTCATCATCGTGAGCGACGAGGAGGATCAGTCGGACGGTACGGTGAACCTGTACATCGACTTCTTCCGCAACATCAAAGGCTTCGCGAACCCGCAGCTCGTGAGCGTCTCGGCGATCGCCGGTGACGTCCCCGGTGGCTGCGCGACGGCCGTCGAGGGCGCGCGCTACCACGCGGTCGCGCAGGCGTTGAACGGGCAGTTCGAGTCGATCTGTTCGCAGTCGTGGGCGCAGCTCCTCCAGAACATCGGTCTGGACGTCTTCGCGCTGCGTCGCGCGTGGACGCTGTCGCGCCCCGCCGACCCGACGACGATCGTCGTTCGCGTGAATGGAATGGTCATTCCGCAGAACGGGACGAACGGGTGGACGTACAACTCGACGTCGAACACCGTCTCGTTCCACGGCAGCCAGATCCCGCCCGCGGGGTCGACCGTCGAGGTTCAGTACGGAACGCAGTGCCTCATGTAGCGACGCGCCCGCGCGTCGCCTCACCGACATCTTCGACGTCACGCTCGGGGTCGCCTGGTCCGACCTCGGGCGTTACCTCGTCGTCCCGCTCCTGACCTGGTTGCCCCTGACCGCCGCCCTCGGCGTCGCGATCCGCGCGGGGACCTCCGCGGTCGGGCGCGACCGCGCGCCTCCTCGGGTGCTTCTTGATCGCGTGGGTCGCGCAGTACGCGGCGTCCACCGCGGTCTCGGTCGCCGCCGCCGTGCAGCGCGGGCACGCGCCCGAGACGGTGACCCAGCTCTTGAGCGCGACGGCGCGTCGCTACGGCGCGGCCCTGGTCGCGAACCTCCCGACGTACGCCGCGGGCGGCGCGGGCGCGCTCGCGATCGCCGCGTACGGGCGCGGGATGCTCGCGGTGATCGACGCGCCGTTCGAAGGTGCGTGGTGGGCGGCGCTCGCGGGGGGCGTCGGCGTGATCGCGGTGTTGCTCGGCGCGCTGTTCGTCGTGCTCCGCAACGCGGTCGCGGTGGTACACGTGGGCGCGTCTTCGACGACGGGGCGCGCGGCGTGGAGCGCGTCGTCGCGTTGGATGCGCCGTCGGATGGGGCAGGGGCTCGTGCTCGTGGCGGTGCCGCTCGCGGTGACGTTGGCGCTCGGGGTCGTGGCTTCCGCGGCGATGCCTTCCACGACGGCGTCGCTCGGTTCGTCGACGGCGATGTGGGGGGCGTTGGTGTTGCGCCAGGGCGTGGCGGCGGTGGTCTACGGCGTGGCGGCGGTCGCGTGGTGTGTGTTGGCCGAGCCGGTCACACCCTAGGGATCAGGCCGACGCCAACGTGGCGATCGAAGGAGCGGATCGCGATCCGATCGAGCCCGCGGTCCGGGTCCACGACTTCGCGGCGCGGATCCATGCGGTAGGCGCCCGTCCGCTTGGTGCTCCGGCCGTGAGGCGCGCGGACGTAAACGAACTCGGCGTCCATGTGGTCGAAGACGAACAAGCG
>JAUHYN010001395.1 GCA_030426505.1 bacterium
CCGACCCTCGAGACGCGTGACCTCCTGCTGATCCGCGCGCTCGCCGACCACGGCGGCGTCACGCGCGCGGCCGAAGCGCTTCACCTCTCCCAGTCCGCGGTGAGCCATCACCTCGCGCGGCTGGAGTCGAAGCTGGAGCTGGCGTTGTTCGAGCGGGTGGGGCGCGGGCTCGAGATGACCCGACACGGCCAGCGCCTCCTGGAGGGCGCCGACGCGATCCTGGCGCAGCTCGTCGCGTTGGAGCGCCGCCTCCGCCCGGAGGCCCCGACGCGACTGAAGATCGCGACGCAGTGTCACACCGCGTACGAGTGGCTCGCGACGGTCCTGCGCCGCTTCGAAGAGCGCCACCCGACGACCGCGATCGAGCTGGTGACGAGCGCCGCCCGTGCGCCGCTGGACGCACTCGACGAAGGCCGCGTGGACGTCGCGATCGCGCACGCGGCGCCGCGTTGGAATCACGCCGCGCGCAAGTTGGTGGATGATCGTTTCGTGGTGGTGCTCCCGCGCGCCCACGCGCTGGCGAGCAAGCGCACGCTCCGCCCGAGTGACCTGACCGAGGAGACGTTGGTGGTCCACGACCTCCCGTCGTCGGAGCTCCGTACCCTCGGCGCGCAGCTGTTCGGCGACGCGGCTCCGAAGCGCCTCACGAGGATCCCGGTCACGGAGGGCATCCTCGAGCTGGTCGCGAACGGCTACGGCGTGAGCATCATGCCGGGCTGGGCCGCGGGGCGCGCGCGGACGCGGGAAGATCTCGTGGTACGCCGGCTCGCCTCCCCGCACGCGACGCGGCGGTGGCGCGCCGTCTGGCGCAAGGACGCCGAGGGCGAGGTGATCGGAGCCTTCGTCGACGCGCTCGTGGAGTGGTTTCAGTAGACCGCGCGGTCACCGGAGGCCGTCGAGGATCGCGTTCAGGAGCTCGCCCGCCTCACGCCTGACCTCGTCCGATTCGGGATCCTCGGCCACGACCATCGCGGCTTCGTTGATCGCGCCGCGCAGGACCGCGGCGAGGACGCTCACCGGGCGTTCGCGGATCGTGCCCTGCGCGATCAACGCGGCGAGGAGGTGTTGCAGCGCCTCGGTCGAGTAGGACTTCTCGATCTCGCGCCACCCCTCGAGACCGAGCACCGTCGGCGCTTCGATGAACGCGATGCGAACGTCGACGGTGCGCGCGCGATCGAGCACGGCGGAGAGGACGTGCTTGAGGAGGTCGAGCGGGTCGGCGTCGGGATCGGGTGCGGCCGTCGTGACGGACATGAGGTCCGTCATCACGAGGTGGACGACGGCTCGGAACAGGTCCTTCTTGCTGCCGAAGTGGTGATAGAGCGCGCCGGTCGTGACCCGCGCGCGGCGCGCGATCTCGCCGACCTTCGCGGCGTGGTAGCCGTCTGCTGCGAACGCGGCCCGGGCGACCTCGAGGATCGCTTCACGGGTCGCGTCGGCGTTGTCGTCGCGCAAGCTGGCCACTTGCGTAACTTGACTATCTCACATAACGTCGTTATGCAAAACCGCCCATGAACGTGAAGACGACCCCCGATGCCCTCCGTCAGCAGCGCCTGGCGACCTTCGCCGCGGCCCACGCGCTCGAGAGCGCGGACCGGATCCCCCCGCACCTCGCGGCGCAGGCGGAGGCGTTCGTGCGGACGGGGGAGAAGACCTGGGAGGGGGCGACCCGGTCGGACGGGACGGCCGCCGCGGCCCAGGCCGCGAACCCGCCGGCGGCGCAGAGCACGCCGGGGGGCCCGGGCGTCTTTCGCGCGAAGACGGACGTCGTGAAGCTGACGCCAGAGCAGCTCGAGAAGCTGACGACCGAGGCGACGACGTGTCCGTTCATCAAGAGCGCGGTGATGAGCGGCGCGATCGAGGTGCGCAACAGCGGCGAAGATCCGCTCGCGTCGATCAAGGACGTGCGGGCCGCCGGCGACTCGGGCGGCGGTGACCTCGGGAT
>JAUHYN010000248.1 GCA_030426505.1 bacterium
CCGTCGTTGAGCTGTCGGCCGTGACCCCCTTCCGGGAGGAACACGATCGCGCTGTTGTCGAGGACGGTGCCGGCGCCTTCGGTCGTCGCCGCGAGCTTCTCGAGCAGGTACGCGTAGTGCGAGACCTGCCACTGGAGGACGGTGCTCACCGCGAGCTGCCCGCGGTTGTCCGCGTCGCCGTTGTGTCCGACCTCGTGGAGGTCGGCGAGGATCGGGCGCCCGAGCATCGACGTGATCGGGTGGACGTTCATGTGCGACTGGAAGACCGTGATCTGCAGCGTCGCGACACGCGTCAGATCGCAGACGAACGCCATGTGGATCAGATCGCACATGAGGCGCGCGCGATCGTGTTCGTTGCTGTAGCCGGTGTTCGTCGAGATGTCGCCGGAGGTCGAGCCGGCGTTGTCGCCGCCGATCGCCGGGTCCGCGCCCGGATCGTCGAGCGCGCGACACGCGCCGCCGTCGACCGGAGGCATCTGATCCACGCGCAGCTCGAGCGCCCGGATCTCGTCGAAGTGCTGCTCGAGGCGAATGCGATCCGCCGCGCCCACCCGCGCCAACAACTGCGAGCGCTTACTCGACACGAGGTCGAGCACGGAGCGCCGCGCGCGCCGCTCGAAGTCGAACCGCGCCGCCTCTTCCGCGCCCTCCGGCACGAAGCCACCGAACAACGAAGTGAACGCGATCTGCGGGCTGGTCTGCGCCTCGATGCGATCGTTCGCGCCGCGGTACGAGATGTACTGCCGCCCCGCGTAGCTGCTGCCCGCGAGGTACCACGACGGCTGCGCGCGCAGGACGAGCGACTCCACCGTGGTCTGGCCGGAGTTGAGGTTCGCGATGACCTGGTCCGACGAGATCCCGTTCGCGCGGAACGAACCCGACGTACTGCGCACCCCGCTCAGCAGCGGGCTCGACGCGCCGCCGTGGAAGTCGCGGAACGCGCCCCCGGGCGGGACGGCGCTGCCGTCCGTCGAGTTGGGGTCGTAGGGGATGCGGAGGTTCGAGACGATGCTGTACTCCGACTTCACCGGGTCGAGCGGCGTGAGCGGCGTGGTCGTCACGAAGTCGCGCCCCGTCGCGGCGGGGGCGATGAAGTGACCGGCTTCGGTGAAGTTCGTGCCGTCGATCCGGCTGCGGTCCTTGGCCCAGTTGTCGCCGCCGATCGACTGACCGGCGAAGAGGATCGCGTAGCGGCGCGGCACGGCGCCGACCTGCGCGTAGGCGGTGCCGTTGCCGTTCAGCATGCACTCGAGCACCGGGAGTCCGACGGCGGCGCCCGCGGCGCCGCGGAGGAGGGTGCGGCGGTTCAGCTTCATGGCGTGGCCTCCAGACGGAGCCCGAACGCGGCGCTCTCGACGTAGTCGAGGAGCAGGCGATCGAAGCGATCGTGATCGAGGAAGGACTGCGTGAGATCCGAGATCATCTCGAACTCGACCGGCTTCGGCGCGCGGCCGACTGCGTACGAGAAGACCTGTTGCGCCGTGCAGTTCTGGAGCTCGCCGGACTCGGTGATCAGCAGCGCGAGCTCGCGCGGACCGGAGAAGGTCGCGCCGCCCGGGAGGTTGCCGACGCCGTCGATCGTACACTCCTCGCGGCCGTCGTCGTGGGTGCGGAAGCGGCCCGCGATGTCGTAGCGCTCGAGGCCGAAGCCGATCGGATCCATCTGCGAGTGACAGCCGACGCACCCGCTCGCGCCCATGTGTGCGCGGTAGCGATCGCCTTTGCAGTCGTCCGGGTCGCCCTCGGGGGGCTGGTCGACGTCCACGTTCGCCGGCGGCGACTCGATCGGATCGCACATCAACCGGCTCCGCACGAAGATCCCGCGCTGCGTGGGGCTCGTGTCCGTGAACTTCGAGAACGACGCCAGCACCGAGCCGTGCGCGAGGATCCCGGAGCGCTCGCCGTCGTACGCGACCCAGCCCTCGCCCCCCTCGGGGCGCTCGAGCCCGTAGTGATCCGCGAGCGCGTCGTCCACGAACGTCTCGCTCGACAGGTACAGCTCCGTGTAAGGGCGGTCGTCGAACACCACGCGCTCGATCAGCGCGTTGGTCTCGCGGTTGAAGCGTCCGACCAGCTCGGGCCCGTGCGGGATCGCGCGGTAGCCGAGCCACATCGCGTGGAAGCGGAAGAGGTGCGCTTTGGCCTTGTCGTCGCCGAGCATCCGCTGCGCCGCGGCGCGGCGACCGGCGGCGTCGTCGAGGCGACCGGCCGCGGCGTCGTCGAGGAGCGTGTCGTCCGGCATCGAGCCCCACAGGAAGTAAGACAGGCGCGAGGCGACCTCGTACCCGTTCAGCGCGCGCGCGCCGTTGTCGAGCGGCGCGCCGATCTCGATGCGATAGAGGAACTCGGGATCCTGGAGCACGGCGCGGACCGCGAGCTCCACCGCGGTGTAGAAGTCGTTGTCGACGGCGGCGTTGTCCTCGGTCGCGAAGGCGAGCAGCGCGACGTAGGGATCGATCTCGGCCGGCGCGATCTCCCGCCGGAACGCGCGCCGCAGGAACGACGCGAGGAACGCGCGGAAGCAGTCTTCGTCTCCGTCGTCGGCCGGCGTACAGCCGACGAGCCGATCGCGGCGCGCCGTGTCTGCCACGACGTCGCGCGCGACGTTGGCGGCGAGCACTTCGAGTCCGTCGATCAGCGCGCCCGACGCTTGCTGGAGGGTGTAGTCGTTGTCGTACGGGCTGAACTCGTCCTCGGAGAGGTAGCGCGTCGCCGGGGCCGAGGTCTCGCCGAGGAGATCCTCGAGCGTCTTGTCGAGCTCACCCTGCGAGAGCCGCCGGGCGACGGACTCCGAAGCGATGAACGACCGTGTCGCGGTCGGGGGTGGCGGCGGCGGGTCGTCGCCGACGGGGTCACCGACCGTTCCCTTGCACCCGGCGAGGACCGCCAGCGTGAGCAGGGCCGAAGAGAGGCGCACTTCACGAGGGTACCGGATCGCGGCGCGCCCCGTCGCCTGGGGGCCGGTCACCCCACACTTGCAGGGCGCGGGCGTTGGTCGACATCACGCGCTCACCGCCCGGCCCACGACCGGAGTAGAATGGGCGCCCAGATGGCTCCGGTGTTGGTCCTCGCGATGCTCGCTCCGACCGAGGGCCCCGTCGTCGTCCACCGCGCGCCCGGGCGCTTCGCGGAGATATTCGTGGTCGACGAGGGCGACGCGCGATCGCTGCGCTTCGACTGGGAGCGCGGCGACGATCAGACCGTCATCCGGAAGGGGCACCCTGAGCACCTGGCGATGAAGTATCTCCAGGGCGCGATGGTCGGCTTCGCCGCCGTGCCCGAGTCGCGTCGCTTCTTGATGATCGGGCTGGGCGGCGGAGCGCTCACCAGCTACCTCGCGGTCACGCGACCGGAGCTGGTGATGGACGCGGTGGAGATCGATCCGGCGGTCGTCGCGGTCGCGAAGGCGTACTTCGGCGTCGAAGAGGGGCCGAAGCTCACGATCCACGTCGAGGACGGCGCGCGCTACGTCGCGAACACCGAGCATCGCTACGACGTGATCTTCGTCGATGCGTACGGGAGCGATGACATTCCGCGACACCTCACCGCGCGGAGGTTCTTCCGCGCGCTCGCGTCGCGGCTCACGCCGACGGGCGTCCTCGTCCTCAACATCGCGGTGGACTCGATGCACGTGGAGCAGACACTCCTCGCCACGGTGTCGCGCGTGTTCCGGCACTGCGCCCACTTCACCGTCGAGGAGGACGAGAACACGATCGTGATCGCGGGCGCGGCGCCGTTACCGCGCGATCTCACGAAGCGGACGGAGGCGATCGCGAAGACCGGTCACCTCGACGCGCAGCTCGCCAAGACCGCCGCGCGGCGACGCCCGTGTCCTCGGCCGGCCCCCTGAACTTCGTCAGACGACGCCGCGATCCTTGATCGCCTGCAGTGCCATCCGCGTCACCGCCGTCCACGCGGGCGGCGACGGGTAGCGCGGCTCCGCCGGCGGGGGCGGGAGCGAAGTCTTCCACCGCTCGAGCGGGAGGTCGCGGTAGGTCACCACGCGGAAGCGAACCTGGTTCGTGGTCCGGATGAGGCGGAACGAGTGCGTCAACGTGCAGCACACCCGCATCCCGAGCTCGTACATCTCGTCGACCGCCGCGATCATCTCGGCGGCGTTGAGCGAGGAGAGCTCGAACGGCCGCATCCCGCGCTTGGGTCCGCGCGTGAACAGGTTCGTGGTCGGGACCTCGAGGACACCGTTGGCGAGCATCGCGACGTCGTTGAGCTTCGGCGTGAGCTCGAACGGGCTGACGCCGTTCGCGACCGCCCAAACGTTGTAGCTCGAATCGATCGGGATGCCCTCGGCGGCGCACGCGTCCGTCGCGACCTCGTCGCTCGCGAAGCCGCCCGAGCGGAACGCGATCGGTCGCACGCCCGTCCAGCGCTCGAGGTCCGCCGCGCCCTCCGCGATGTACGCGCGCTGCGCGTCGGCGTCGTAGCTGTGCAGGAGCGCGGACGGCTTCTCCATCTCGCCGCGTCGCACGGCTTCGAGGTTCATCTTGAACTCGGGGTGGACGTGCAGCTCCACGCTGTGTCCGCGCGCGACGATCGCGCGGGCGGCGTCGGCGATCGCGGCTTCGCCCACGATGTTCTTCGCGAACGGCTCGTAGAAGAAGACGCCGCGCACGCCGAACGCCTCGAACGTGTCCATGAAGCACTCGATGCCCCACGTACCGTCCGGGAGGCGGCCCCAGATGCGAACGTCCGGCCCGATCGGCTGCACCGAGTGGTCCTTCAGGGCGCCGCCCATCGAGATCTCGGTGTCGATCGTAACCATCACGTACAGCGGCTCGCCGTCGGGGCGCGGCTGCGCCGGCGGCCGTCGCCGCGACCAATCGAGGAGCGCCTTGCGCGCGCGATCGGCGGCGTCGCGGGGGCCGTTCATCGGTTCCGCAGAGCCTCTTCGATCTTGGTGTAGATCCCGCCGAACCCGCCGTTGCTCATGAACAGCAGCGTGTCGTTCGGCTCGGCCTCGGCGACGAGCGCCGCCACGATCGCGTCGACGTCCTCGATGTGCCGGGCCGATTGGCCGTGGGCGCGGATCGCCTCGACGAGCGCGCCGGTGTCGAGCTTCTCGCTCGCGTCGAGCTCCTTGCGGCCGACCGCCGCGATGATCGTCTCGGTCGCCGAAGAGAACGCGCGGCCGTACGCGTCCTGGAAGAACTTCCGGGAGCTCGTCGCGGTACGCGGCTCGAAGATCGCGAACAAGCGCCCCTCGGGGTAGCGCAGCCGCACGGCCTCCACCGTCTCCGCGACCGCGGTGGGGTGGTGCGCGAAGTCGTCGATGATCCGCACGCCGTCGATCACCGCGCGCACCGTCTGCCGCCGCGCGACGCCGCCGAACGCCGCGAGGCCCTCGCGGATCTCGGTGACCGACATCCCGGCCGATAGCGCGAACGCGATCGCGACCACGGCGTTCTCGACGTTGTGCCGACCTGCGAGCCCGATCTCGAAGCGCCCGAGGCGCACGCGCCCGGAGAACAACGCGAACGACGCGCCGTCCGGCGAGAACTCGACGTCGCGCGCGGTCCACTGCGCGTCGACATCGTCGCGCGCCGAGTAGGTCTCCACGTCGCACTTCGCGCGGCGCGTCTGCGCGACGGCGCGCGGGGCGGCGGCGCAAACGTAGATCTTCCCCTCCGCGGGCACCAGCGCGACGACCTTCTCGAACTCGCGCTCGATCGCCTCCACGTCGTCGTAGATGTCGGCGTGATCGAACTCGAGCGACGTGATGATCAGCGTGCGCGGCTTGTAGTGGAGGAACTTGGGGACCTTGTCGAAGTACGCGGTGTCGTACTCGTCGCCCTCGACGACGAAGTGTTCACCGCCGCCGAGCCGGAAGCCCTCGTCGAAGTTTGCGGGGACGCCGCCGACCAACATCCCGGGGTCGCGGCCGGCCGAGGTGAGGAGCCACGCGATGAGGCTCGTGGTCGTCGTCTTCCCGTGCGTGCCGGAGACGACGACGCTGTGTTTGTCCGCGAGGAAGAGATCGCCGAGCGCCTTCGGGAACGACGTGTACTCGAGGCCGCGCGCGACGACGGCCTCGGCTTCCGGGTTCGTGCGGCGGATGACGTTCCCGACCACGACGAGGTCCGGCGCGGGATCGAGGTTTTTGGCGCGGTAGCCCTCGCGCACTTCGATGCCCCACGCCGCGAGTTTGTCGGACATCGGCGGGTACACGTTGGCGTCGCTGCCGCGGACCGTGTAGCCGGCGCGCTTCAGGAGCCCGGCGAAGCTGCCCATGCCGGTGCCGCAGATCCCCATGAGGTGGATCGTTCCTTTGGGCTCGGTCACGAGGGGGAGCTTACGTCGATTCGCTCAGCGCCTGAACGATCGCGAGCGGTTGTCGTACGCGCGCATGATGGCGTCGAACTCCTCGACGCTCGTCGGCGCGGACTCGATCCCGAACTTGGGCTCGCCCTGGTCCGGGTTGTTCCACCACATGATACGGGTGGTCGGGTCGTCGCCCTCGGGGCCGAAGAGGCGCATCCCGCGGCGGCTCTCCTGGTCGGTGCCGAGCTGGTGGCGCCCGACGACCTGGCGCCCGCCCTCGTCGCCCTCGAGGTACATGTCGAACCACGACTTGTCGGGCTTGCCGCCCATGCCGGCCTCGGCGGCCTTGCGGGCGTCGACGAAGGTGCCGTGTTCGTTGGTGACCACGTCCGGGGACTGGCCGTTGTCCGCCATCGTCGCGAGCTGACCGACGAGGCGCGTGAGCGCCATCTGGCCGGCGTCGACCGCGGCCTTCTCGAGCTTCTTGCGGGTGGCGGGGTCGCTGAGCTGCTGGGAGATCGCGTGGCTCGAAGCGTTCCAGAGGCGGGCGGTGGTGGCCGAGATGCCCTTCTCGGCGACTTCGCCCGCGATCTTCTCGCTCGCCTTGAGGCTGGAGCGCCCGGCGGCGCCCGCGACGGGGATCAGCTGGATGAGGCCCCCGGTGATCTTCGCGAAGTCGCGGTTCCTCAGTCCCGCGTAGAGATCCTTGAAGGCCTTCGCTTCACCGAGGCCGGGGAGCATCGCGCCCGCGATGTCGCCCGCGATCCGCGCGGTGCTGGAGCCGTCCGGCGCGTCCCCGACCACGCCCGCGATGAAGTCGCCGATCGGGTGGCTGCCTTTGACCGCGTCCGTCACGTGTCCTCCATTGTAGCAGAAACGAGTACTCGGATCCCAAGGAAGTCTGAAAGCCCCTGATTCTGGGGGCGATCCCGGTCGGACCGGGACGGACTGTCGCTGTTGTCTGGATCCCCGTAGCGTCCTATGGCGCACAATCGAGGCGCCGGACGATGGCGAATACGGAGTCGACGTCGAACTACGCGGTCACCGAGCTGATCAATCTCGCGGACCGTGCGGAGGCGCAGGGCGATCTCGCCGAGCGCAAACAGTTCGTCGTGCGCGCGACGGAGATCCTCGTCCAGTCCGGAGACGTCCAGGCCGCCGTCGATCTCGCCGTCGGCAAGAACGAAGCGGAGCTCGGCGCCGAGATCGCAGAGAAGGCCGGCGACGAGCGGCGCGCCGCACAGCTGTACGCCGAGACTGGCAACAACGTCCGCGCCGCGCGCGCGCGTGAACGCAACGGCGAGCCCGCGCTCGCCGCAGACCTCTGGGAGCGCGCCGGTCGCTTCGCGCGCGCCGCCGCGATCCACGAGTCCCTCGGCGACTTCGTGCGCGCCTCGAAGCTGTACGACCGCGCCGGCGAGAAGAAGCGCGCCGCCGATCTCCTCGTGCGCGCGCTCTCCGGCGACGGCACACGCCGCCTCCTCGGACCCGAAGCTCAGGAGGCCTGCCGCGAAGCCGGCCAACTCTACGCCGACGACGGCCACGTCGACCTCGCCGTGCGCGTCCTGAAGTGGGGGCGCGAGCTCGTCCTCGCCAGCCAACTCCTCGCGCGCGATGGCCGCCACGACGACGCGATCGATCTGCTCGTCGAGAGTGGTCACCTGCTCGCCGCCGCCGAGGCCGCGCGGCAATCAGGTGACGAACGCCGCGCCCACCGCCTGCTCGCGAAGCGCGCGGAGGACGAGGGGCGCCTCAAGGAGGCGGCCGAACACCTCGAAGAGGCGTCGGAGTTCGAGCGCGCCGGCGGGCTGTACGAACTCGCGGAAGAGCTCGGCCGCGCCGCGCCCGCGTTCGAGCGCGCGGGGCGCTTCGAGACGGCGGCGCAGCTGTACGAACGACTCGGTCAGACGAAGGACGCCGCGCGGTGCCTGCGCGCGGCCGGTCGCAACAGCGACGCGATGGACGTCGAGACCCAGACGAACTCCGACGGATCCATCGAGCGCCTCGCCGCGAAGGGGTCGTTCCTCGAAGCGGCGCGCGCGGCGCTCTCGATCGCGCGCGGCGGCGAGACGGATCGTTACAGCGACGTCCTGCACTACCTCGAGAAGGTCCCGAGCGGTCACTCCGACGAGCTCGCGTCGCGCACGCTCCTCGCGGAGGTCCTCGCCGAGTCGGGCGACGGCAAGCGCGCGCTCACTGTGTTGCAGCGGATGTTCGTCGGGCTGCGACCCACGGCGGCGCACGTCCCCGCGATGTACCAGTACGGGCGGTTGCTCGAGCGCGAGGGCTACCTCGCGGGCGCGCGCAACGCGTACCGGACCGCGGCGTCGTTCGGTGTGCCGCACCGCGATCTCGACGAGCGCCTCGCGCGCCTCGCCGACGCCGAGACGGAGACGCCGCCGCCCCCGGAGGTCACGCCGAGCCAGCCGCGCCCGGTGCCGACGCTCCCTATGGTGGTCGGTGGACCGCGCGTGCCGCGCGCGGTGTCGAGCGTGGCGCACCTGATGCCGCCGGTCGCGCCGGAGACCTCCGAGGGCAACGACACGATGTCGTTGATCGATCGGGAGCTGCGCTCGCTGACGGGTAACTTCCGCATCGACGCCCCGCCGGACGCGCGCCCCGGAGCGCGTCCGTCCACCAGCGACATCCTGCCGCTCGAGCCGGAGGACGAAGAGCCGGACGTCCTCCCGCCCGAGGACGTGGTGGAGGTGCTCGAGGAGCAGCCGTCCGAGTCGCCGTCCGCGCGCCCCGACGCGTTGATGGGGCGCGTGCTGCGCGGGCGCTTCCGGATCGAGAAGAAGCTCGGGCGCGGCGCGCAGGCGTTGGTCTACCTCGCGCGCGACCAGGTGTTGGATCGGCCGGTCGCGATCAAGGTGTTGAACGAAGCGGTCGCGGCCGATGACACGGCGCTCGATCGATTCCTCCGCGAGGCGCGCATGGCGGCGCGCGTCCACCACGTCGGGTGCCTCGCGATCTACGACTTCGGTAACGAGGGCGGCCTGACGTTCATGGCGATGGAGTACTTCAAGGGGCGCACCGTTCGCGACCTCGTGAAGCGCGGCCCGATGGACGTCTACCTCGCGATGCGGATCGCATCCGACGTCGCAGCGGCCCTCGTCGCCGTCCACGAGGCCGGGATCATCCACCGCGACGTGAAGCCGACGAACGTCATGGTCG